>JAITGT010000082.1 GCA_031280495.1 Eubacteriaceae bacterium | reverse complement strand
TTCTTAAAAGGGGGAAACTTGTTATTTCGGTAAAAGGCGCGCAGGGCGGCTACCAATTAGCGCGAAGCCCTTCCCTGATTTCAGCATATGATGTGCTGCTTGCAGTGGAATCTTCCCTTTTCGAGGGTCCTGAGGATACAGTGAGGGAGAGCGATCCAGAGCTTGAAGGGGCAATGCGCGACTTGGCGTTTTTCCCATTGGACGCGGCTATCAAGAAATGCCTCTCTTCTGTTGCTATAGACTCGATCTATCGCGAAGCGGAATTGCGCCGCAGCGGCCGCTCCCCGATGTACTATATATAGGCCGCTTCATTTGCGTTTGAAGCTGCGCTTTGCCAGTTTCGGAGGCCTGCGCTGCCTAACGCCATTCTGCCGCCGCCCTCCTTAAATGGACAAGGAGTTTTTTTTCGTTTCCGCATCCCGTAACAGGAATTGCCTAGCCCCTATATTATGGAAAGAAGAAAAGAAAGCTGAGGGGCAATGAACAATCTTTTTACTTTTCTTGACAAATATGGCGACATAGGCATGGATTCTTTGCCATTCTGCGATGTTGACGCTCTGATTGCTTCGCACATCGCCTACATGCCATTTGATGGAACTATAGGAAACAGCATTGGCTATTGGGGAACCGTCGGCAGCACACTGCAAAAGGTGCTGTCGTCAGGCAATGCTGTTGGCGAAAACGACAAAAATCTTGCTCTCCGCCTGATTGAATGCAGCCGCTACCGCAGCCTTTCCATTGGGGGGTATGTCAATATTTTCAGCGACGACAGAGGCGAGCAGTTTTCAGCTGTTTCTGTTCTCTTCGGCGACGGGCGGCTGGGCATCCTTTTTCGGGGGACAGACGGCACAATCACTGGCTGGAAAGAGGATTTTAACATGAGCTTTATGCGCCAAATTCCCTCCCAAGAGTCAGCTGTTTCCTACCTTCTTTCTGTCGCAAAAAAAACTGTTGCTCCAATTCGACTAATTGGGCATTCAAAAGGTGGAAATTTAGCTATTTTCGCTGCTTGTTTCTCTGGCGAAAGCATTCGCCTGCGCATCGAGAAAGTCTACAACCTTGATGGGCCAGGCTTTCTCGCAGAAACGGTTGCCGATCCAAGGTTTAAGGCAATGCTGCCAAAACTTGCCACTTTTGTGCCGCAGTCATCCGTTATAGGAATGCTTCTTGAGCACGTTGAGCGGTATGTTGTTGTGCGCAGCAGCGCCCAGGGAGTTTTGCAGCACGACGTCTATTCATGGGAGACAAGAGGCAATGGCTTAGTGTACCTGGAATCCGTTGATGGAGAAAGCAAATTTCTAGACTCTTCCCTTAGAGGATGGCTCTCCAGCATGTCTATGAGCGAAAGGGAGCAATTTGTAGACATGGTCTTTCAAGTGCTCGACAGCGCAGGCATAAAGACAGTCAAGGATCTTGTCAGCGACTGGCCTGGGAAGCTGAACAGCGTCATGGAAGCTATGGCAGGCATGAGCGACAACATGCGCAGATTTATGGGGCAAATGCTCCTTCTTCTATTAAAGAGCGCGACAATGTCGCTGCCAAATATTCTTGCAGGCGAAAAAGGAAGAGCAATTTCTGCCTAGCGCAATCCATTGCTCTTTTGCTCGACAAGCGCGATTTATGAAAAAAGGGCGAATGCTCCGGCTGGCTTCAAGCGTAGGCAGGAAAGCCGCGCCTTTGCAAAAGAAGCGCCTGCCAGATCCGTTCATTCGAGATCCCGCCCCGCGAGAGGCATTGGCGGGCTTTTAGCCGCTTGCAGCGTCCATTTCATGGTTTTCGCCGCCCTTTTCATTTCGGAAAAGGTGAAAAGCAAAGGAATCCAGCAGCGCTTTAAAAGAGGCGTCGACAACATCGGTGGAAACTCCAACTGTTGAAAAGGATCCAATGCCGGAATGTGTGTCGCTCTTGATGACAACACGGACTTTTGCCGCGGACGCGCTTTCTGGATTGATGACGCGAACGCGGTAGTCCGATAGGTATAAATCTTTAAGGGAGGGGAAGAAGGATTCCAGCGCCCTTCGCAGCGCTGCATCCAAAGCGTGGACAGGGCCATTTCCCTCTGCCGCCGCTATTTCGGACTTGTCTCCGACACGGATTTTCACAATGGCGCTTGCCACATTGTTTTTTGAGCCAATTGCCTTTTCTCCAATGACGCGGTAAAGCTCCACCGCATAGGGAGGGTTGAGCCTGCCAATCGCTTGGAGCGCCAAAAGCTCTAAGGAAGCTTCAGCATCTTCGTATTGGTACCCATCGGCTTCCTTTGCCTTGACTGTTTCAAGTAGCTTTGCTGTATACGGACCCTGCTTGCCGCCGCGCTCTCCAAAAAGGCGGATGCATATTTCTGACGCCGCCCCCCTGCCCGACGCGTCGGAGAGCAGATATCTGTGTTTGTTGCCAACGCTTTTAGGATCAACGTGCTCATAAGAGCCTTTCAGTTTTTGCATCGCGTCTACGTGCAGCCCGCCTTTATGCGAAAAAGCGTTCTCGCCGACAAAAGGCGCGGTTGCGGGCAGCGGAGCGTCCGCTATCTTTGCAATTGCGCGCGCCGTGCGCGTGAGGTCTTTCATCTTTACGGGAGGGCAGAGATTTGGCGCTTCTTCCATCAGGATAGGAAGGGCAGTGGAAAGAGAGGCGTTTCCGCATCGCTCGCCAAACCCATTGAAAGTTCCCTGTATATGGGAAGCGCCTGCCAATGCGGACATAACCGTGTTTGCGGCCGCCATGGCGCGGTCATCGTGAAAGTGCACTCCGATTTTCCCAGGGAAGGCTCGCGACGCTTCGCGTACAACAGATTCGGCATATCCGGGAAGCGCCGCCCCGTTTGTGTCGCAGAGAACCGCTTTTTCTGCGCCTGCTTCCAGGGCGGCTTCAATGCATGCCATTGCGTAATGCGCGTCTGATTTGTAGCTGTCGAAAAAATGCTCTGCGTCAAAGTACACGCTTCTGCCTTCCTGAGTGAGAAAAGACACGCTAGAATGAATCATCGAGAGGTTTTCTTCCATTGTGGCCTGCAGGACGGCAGCCACATGCAAGCGGGAGGCCTTTCCAACTAGTGAGACGACAGGCGCCTGCGAATCAAGCATTGCAAGCAGGTTCTCGTCGTCTTGCGCCTTGCAGCCTTTCTTTCGGGTCTGCCCAAAAGCGCAGATGCGCGCATGTCCAAGGGATAGCTTTGCTGCCGCCTTAAAGAGCTGCCTGTCTTTTGGGTTGGAATATGGATTCCCGCACTCAATGAGATCAATTCCAAAGCTGTCAAGCAGAGCGATAATATCCAGCTTATCGCCCACCGAAAAGGACAAGCCAGCCGCCTGCGCTCCGTCACGAAGCGTCGTATCCAATGTTTCAACAGCCATTCTGGCTTCCTTTCCGCTTTATTGCGCGTTGTAAGCCTTTCTAAGCTCAGCCTTCTTTATTTTGCCGCTGATTGTCTTTGGAAGCTCGCTCACAAACTCAACGCGCCTAGGGTATTTATAAGGGGCAGTGCTGGCTTTGACATAGTTCTGGACTTCTTTCTTCAACTCGTCTGTTGCATCTGTCCCTTTGACCGGGACTATAACAGCGGTGACAAGCTGTCCCCTTAAGTCATCTGCCAGCCCAATGACGGCGCATTCCAAAACATATGGCAGCTCCATGATGACGCTTTCCACCTCAAAGGGGCTGATCCTGTATCCAGAAGACTTGATGAGATCGTCTGTGCGCCCAACATAGTAAAGATAGCCGTCTTCGTCGCTCCATGCAGTGTCGCCTGTGTGGTAAAGCCCGTCCGCAACAGCCGCGGCGTTTGCCTCGTCGTCGCCTACATATCCGAGGAAGAGCCCATACGGCCGCCCTTCGCTTAAGTCAATGACAATTTCGCCTGTTTCGCCTGTTTCTACATCCTGCCTGTCGCTGTCGACAAGCCGCAGTCGATACTGGGGGTTTGGACGGCCCATCGATCCTGGCCTTGGAATGTCTCCAACCATGTTTGCCACGGTCAGTGTTGTCTCCGTTTGCCCAAAGCCCTCCATGATTGACAGGCCTGTGTATTCCTTAAACCGGTTAAACACTTCAGGATTGAGAGCCTCTCCAGCTGTACATGCATACTTTAGGCTGCTTAGGTCATATTTGCTCAAGTCTTCTTTTATAAAGAAGCGGTACATTGTTGGAGGCGCGCAGAATGTTGTGATGCGAAAGCGGCTGAAAAGCCTCAGGATTGTGTCTGCATCAAAGCGCTCGAAATCATAGGCAAAAACAGCGGTCTCGCTAAGCCATTGCCCATAAAGTTTTCCCCATACGGCTTTTCCCCATCCAGTGTCTGAAATGGTAAAGTGAAGCCCGTCCGGATCGGCGTTGTGCCAATATCGGCCTGTAAAAATGTGGCCGAGAGAATATGTGTGCGCATGCACGGCAAGGCGGGGGTAGCCAGTAGTGCCAGACGTAAAATACATGAGCATTGCCTCATCGCGCCTCGTCGCTTTTTCCCCCGTCGGGCGAGGAAAGTCAGCGGGCTGGCTAGACAAGCCTGAATGCCAGCTTTCCCACCCAGCGCGCTCTTCCCCCACCAGGATTTTTGTGCGCACAGTAGGCGATGACGCAAACGCCTTTTCGCATTCCTCTTTGACGAAACCGTCGGAGGTGCAAACAACTGCAGCAATTTTTGCCTTGTTGAACCGATAGGCCAAATCATGTTCCAGCAGCTGGTTTGTTGCAGGCACGGCGACAGCGCCTATGCGGTGCAGCCCAATGACAGCATGCCAAAATGTGTAGTGGCGCTTTAGGATGAGCATCACTGCATCGCCTTTTTTGATGCCTAGGGATGCGAAAAAGCTTGCCGCTCTCATAGATTCGTCCCGCATGTCCGCAAAAGTAAATGTTTTCTCCTCCGACTGATCTCCGGAGAGCCAGACAAGAGCGCTCTTTTCAGGCGAGCGCGCGGCAATGTCGTCTACGCAGTCGTAGGCGAAGTTGTATGAGTCTGGCGCTTCAAAAGTTAGGCGGCATAGCCGTCCAGAAGAGTCAAGCTCTTCTCTGGCATATTTCTTGTAAAGCAAATCCATTGTGCCTATTCCTCCCAGCGCTTCATAACGATGGCAAGAAATACGCAGTCTTTGCCACCGGTTGCCACCATTCCATGACCGCGTGACGAATCGTAGTACAGGCAGTCTCCCTCGCGCGCGATCTCAATCCTGTCCTCAAAGCGCACTTTGAGAGATCCGGAAAGAATATAGTCCATTTCCTGGCCTTCGTGGTACGAGAGCGCTATTTCAGCCGTTTGCTCCTCTTCCGAATATGGTGCGGTGACAACAAATGGCTCTGCTATCTTCTCTTTAAAAGTGTATGCAATGTGCTTGTAGCTGAGGCCGCTTCTTCTGCTCACATTCAGGCCTTTGCCTGAGCGAACAATTGAGTAAAAGGACAGCCGAGGGCTGTCGCCTGTCGCAAGCTCCATGAGGTCGATGCCAAAGCGCTCGCTGCAAAGATATAGGAACGTAAAGGAAAAGTCTGTTTTCCCCTCTTCCGCCATTCGGTAGCTTTCTGGGCTGACTCCGCACACTTCCGCCATTTCATCGACAGAAATGCCAAAGAGCTCTCGCAGCCCTCGAAGCCTTTCCGCTACTTTTTCAATTGAGTAATCCACTCTATCCTCCATTTTTTCTCTTTTTGGAAACAAAAAAAGCGCCTCGATATGAGGCGGCTGTCAACCGCGGTACCACTCATTTTGCCAAGCTCAAAACTCAGCCGCTTTGCCGTATCAAACAATACGCTCTCCAATAACGGGGAGAACCCGCTGCCTCTTACTCAATTCAGCGCAGCGCTCAGGAAGGATTTGCGCGAAGCCTTGTCTTTGCTGCCTCGCACCATGCGGCAGCTCTCTGAAAAGTCCAGCTGGGGCTTTTTGTTTCCATCAATGCGTCTTCAGCTATTTTAAGCGCTGAAACTGCAGACGTCAAGCTTTTTTTCGAACTGCACTGGCGCATTTTGCGCTTTGCGCGGCAGAGAGCGCTTGCTGCCTATTCTTTGCTCTGAGGATCTGCGCATTGCAGCCAGAAACCGCTCAGCGCTATGCCCGCGAACGCGCTTAAATATTTCGGCTGATTTTTATGCTATACTTAGCGGAAAGAGGTGGAGGCAAAATGGAAGAAGGCCTTTCAGATGCCTGGATCAGGCTTATGGCACGCCAAAAGGACTTTATGCGCGCGGCAATGGAGTATAGGGAATGGGCTGGAGAGCGCAGCCTCAAGAGCGACATTATGGTGTCCCTTGACGACCGGCTGGGGGCAATGGCAACGATACGCATTATTCGGGACGGATATATTTCTGTTGAAGGCATTCCCAGCGTATGGTATCGGCTCATTGCCCTCATCTTTGAAAGCGACCCTGCAATTGGCAAATGGATCCATGAAATTCTCACCGCGCTTTCAGAGCCAGCTAAGCAAGAGCTTAGAAAAGACGCAGCGCGCCTATGCGACTTCTATTCGGCCAGGGGAGTGAATGAAGTGCAAATGCTCATCGCGCTCAAGCTGCTCATCGGCCTGGAATGCCCTGAAGGCGAAGTGCAGGCCTATGTTGAGAAGTACGCTGACGTATTCGAGCTTTAGCCTATAGCATCTCTTCCACGGCTGCCACACGCGAAGCATCGGCTGCTTGCCATGCAGGCATGCGCAAATTTACAAATTAAGCCAGCGTTCCCCATCCAGTGTATGTCTTTTTGCAAATAAGTAGAATTTCATTTGAAACAATTCGTCTACTAGTTCGAATAGAAAAATTACTCTTTATCTTAATTCCACTAAAATCTATCTTCCTTTTTTGGGGCTTTCGCGACAGTTTAGGCAAGGCCTTTTTCTCTGGCCAAATGCGTGCCAATACAAAGTGCAAATGCAACAAATTACCGCCAATATAGCCATAAATAACGCTATTTATATTGCATTCTAGCAAATATCCGTGCTTTCGCCGGTATACTCCCAATTATTTGCTCTTTCGCACAGACTGGATCTTGTATTTTTCGTTTATACCAACAATACAAAAGCACAAAGCGACTTGGGCAAGCGCGCTATCGCGAAGAAGTGGCCGGCACGCCTGCCATGCTGTCGCAAAGATGCGGTTTTAGCGCGAAAACAGTCGCAAAATGCAGCTATCCGCTGTTGGATGCGGCGTTAATGGCGCTATTTTGGCATGTTTATGGCTTTTGCGCCCTTCATCATTTCGAGTTTGCCCCATTTTGATTCCTCCAGGAAGCTCTATATTTCTTTCATTGTTCATATAACAATATCTTTTAGTTTTCTCTTTTCCTTTCCATTTGGTCCGATTTATTCAATCAATTTTAGAATAATAGAAAAGAATATTCTTGTTTGCAATGGTAAGAAGTGGTATCATATGGATACTTGTTGGGGATAGGTGGAATAACCGCATGGGTTCAAACCTGTTTCGGCACACTTTGGACGACAAACAGAGGCTTATGGTGCCCGCTTCGTTTCGCGCGATGATAGGGGACTCTGTCGCTCTCACCAAAGGTTTGCATGAAAGATGCCTTTTTCTGTTCTCCGTCTCGGAGTGGGAAACCGTCAAGGCGGCAATTCGTTCGTCCGCCAAGCTGACAGATCCAAAAGCGAGGCGGTTTGAGCGCCATTTTGTCGGCAGCGCCTACGAAGGCTCGGTTGACAAGCTTGGCAGAATCATCGTGCCGCAGGAGCTCAGAGACTACGCCAACATAAAAAAAGACGTGGTTGTCACTGCCCTGACATCAAGAATTGAGATTTGGGACTCGGCAAGCTGGGATGAAGAGATGGAACAATTTGATCCCGACGCCGACATGGTCATCGACATTTGACAATGCACAAGAGCGTGCTGCTCAGCGAAGCCGTCAACATTTTAGGCATACAGCCAGGCGGCGTCTACCTAGACATGACAGTTGGAGGCTTCGGGCACGGGGCTGCAATTGCCTCTCAGCTTTCGAGCGAGGGGACATATATCGGCCTTGATTTAGACAGCGAAGCCATAGAGCGGGCTCGCCAGCTCAGCCGTGGCTACAAATGCAAATTTGTGTTTTGCCAGACCCACCTTAAGCGCTTTGCGGAAATCCTCGTCTGGAACGGCATCAATAAACTAGATGGCTGCCTTATGGATCTAGGGATGTCTTCCTTACAGCTTGACGACAGCAGGCGAGGCTTTTCCTTTTTAAGAGAGTCAGATCTGGACATGCGGATGGATGCGCGGCAAGCGCTGACGGCTTATGAAGTGGTCAATTCATACCCTGTTTCCAGGCTTAAAGATATATTTTACACGTATGGCGAGGAGAGGTTCGCCCCTCAAATTTCAGCCGCAATTGATAAGGCGCGCCGCTCAAAGCCGATCGCGACAACGCTTGAGCTTGCATCCATTGTTGACAGCGCAATCCCCCAACGCTTTCATGCCAAGGGGCGCCATCCAGCGACAAAAGCTTTTCAGGCGATACGAATCGAGGTCAACGACGAGATAAACCCCTTAGGCGGCGCTGTGCGGGAAGCGATGGAGTTTTTAAGAGAGGGCGGGCGCATAGCTGCCATCTCTTTTCATTCCCTTGAAGATCGAGCCATAAAATCAGCGTTTGCCGAATGCGCGCGCGGATGCACGTGCCCAAAGGACTTTCCTATTTGCGTGTGCGGAAAAACGCCTCTGATTCGGCTTCTCACTAAAAAGCCCGTCGTGCCGACGGAAAGCGAGGTTGCGCTAAATCCTCGATCCAGGAGCGCGCGCCTCCGCGCTGCCGAAAAACTCAAAAGCATAGAGCGAAAACCGCTCTCATAAGATAGGAGGGATAAACATGCGCCAAAGACAGCAATCACTGCTACTTGAACCCTATACCCCTGCGCGCAAAGTGCGGCGCACAGCGGCGCCGCAGTGGTCGGCAAAGAAAACTGCTGCTCTTGCATGCCTGTTCCTCGCGCTTTCCGCCGCCCAGATAGTGCAAAGAAATGCCATCAATGATTTTGACGCTGGCATCCAAAAACTTGAAATGGAACTGGTTGAGCTAAGAAGGCAAAACGACGACCTTAAGGGCTCTTTTCTTAAGGGATCAGATTTAGAGGCTGCTGAGCGATATGCCCAGTCCCATGGAATGGTGAAAGCGACAGCGGCAGACCGCGTTCAAATGGAATTCGAAGGCGAATAAAATGCCTCGCCTGCATGCAAGCAGTGCAGGCTTTTTGTTCGATAGGCATTTTGCCTACAGCTATGTCTTGGCATGGCAAATGGCGTTATCCGGCGCTTGGAGCCAATGAAGCCGGCCATTGCCCCCAAAGAGCTGCATGGCGCATGGGCAGGCGGCGCCCTTTTTCGAGGGGCGCGTACAAAGCCACAAAGGCCTTCCTTCGCAAAGTGCTGTGGCGCGGCGCAAAATTAGGGCGAAAAAACTCAATGGTATGGTGCGCATATGTTGACAAAATTCCGGCAGCGCTCTGTAAAGCGCATCGTGGCAGCTTTCGGCCTGATTATGTTCTTCTTTTCAATTCTGACTGTGCGCCTTGTGTATGTCCAGGTTTTTTCTGCGGCGGAGCTCTCTTCCAAACAGTCGAGCCTAATGACGCGCCAGATTAGCCTGACAGCGACGAGGGGCGACATCCTTGACCGCAACCGCAACATTCTTGCTTCTGATGCCTCTTGCTCCATGATAAGCGTGACGCCGAATGACATTGTGAAGGGAAACGACGAAAACGTGTCCCGCTTTCTTTCTGACGCCTTGGGGCTGTCATACGAGACAGTTTACGCAAAAGTTTCCGACAAGTCCAAAAACACCCTAACCATTAAGAGGGGTGTGGACAACGCCACGGCGCTCGCAATCCGAGAGGCAAAAGTTCCTGGGGTCGTGATCACGGAAGACAAAAAGCGCTACTACACAGATCCAACATCCGCCCAGTACATACTCGGTTTTGTCGGGGCTGACCACACTGGGCGCTACGGCATTGAAGCAATTTACAATGAAGAGCTGAAAGGCTCTGACGGCTCGCAGAGTTTTCTCATGGACTCGACAGGCAGGAAAATCGAGTCTGGCGCCAACGCAAAGATCGAGAGCGAACCCGGCAATGACGTTGTATTGGCGATTGATCGCAATATTCAGTATTACACGGACAAAGCGGTGCAGGAAGCATACTGGAGAAACGGCCCAAAGAGAGTCATTGCTGTTGTTTCAGACCCATACACAGGAGAAATTCTAGCCGCTTCCGCCTATCCCGCTTTTGATTTGGAAAACGCATGGGATATAGATGGGGATTTCTACTCTTCTTTCCAGTCGGATCTTGCCGACAAAACTGTCGCAGAACAACAGCTTGAAATGTGGAAAAACCCGTTTACTTCCTTTATCTACGAGCCCGGATCCACTTTCAAAAGCATAACCGTGTCCTCTGGCCTTGAAGCAGGGGCAGTGGGAATGAATTCAAACTTTTACTGCGCAGGCTCTATGCGCGTGGATTCAATAACGTACAAGTGCCATATTTTTCCGCGCGGGCATGGCTCTGAAAGCCTGACCGACGCCATCGTTAATTCATGCAACCCAGCTATGATGCAGATCGCAATGCGAATGGGGACGGACACATTTTACAGCTACATACAGCAGTTTGGCTTTGGGGCAAAGACTGGCGTGGAACTTGACGGAGAGGAATCAGGCATACTCTATGAGCGCACAAAGCTTGTGGACTTTGTTACCCTAGGCTTTGGGCAGGGAATTGGCGTCACCCCAATTCAGATGATTATGGCAGACAACGCTGTCATCAATGGCGGAAACCTATACAAGCCAGTGCTTGTCGATTCCATCATCAATCCCATAACAAAGCAAGTCATTGAAAAAAATGAGCCTAAGCTTGTCCGCACAGTCATCTCC
>JAITGT010000078.1 GCA_031280495.1 Eubacteriaceae bacterium | reverse complement strand
GTCCTTTTCGGTGCTTTTCGGCATTGTTTTGTCCTGCGCCCCAGCGTATATATATGGACAAGGCAACAAAAAAACCGCTGAAACAGCGGTTCTAAAAGGTTCAAGAAGCAGCACGCCTGAGATGATTCGAACATCCGACACACGGTTTAGGAAACCGTTGCTCTATCCTCTGAGCTACAGGCGCATCAACGAAATGATATCATATGCATTTGCAAAAGGCAATCCGATTAAGGATGCGCAGCAGGAAAATGGCGAAAATCAGAAGAGAATGACAAGCGTATAACGTCCGCCACATTGCTAGCGCTCAGGCATGCTGCTGTAGAATCAGGCGGCAAGGCCTTGGCGCCAGCAAACGGCAATCGCATTTCAAAGTGGTGGCAACGAAGCTGCCAATACTGCAATTCTTGGCTCTGCTGCAAACTGGAATGCCTATCAAGACACCAAATAAAGACGCTCTTTTCGCTTTCATTAAGGTGTTGCTTTCGGAATGCTGGCTCCGCCTGAAATCAAGCGCTCTGTCTCCTCAACAGTGGGCATTGAGGCAATTGCGCCCCGTTTTTCGGTGCACTTTGCTGCTGTTGCGTTGGCAAAGGCGCCAAACTCCTTTATCTCCTTTTCTTTAACTGACGAAAGGGGCTTTCCGTAAGCTAGCAATTTATAAACAAGCCCGCCCAAAAAAGCGTCTCCAGCGCCAGCCGTGTCCAAAACCGGAACTTCGAAGCCGCTGCACATTGCGGAATGCGATGGCGACGCCAGGTACGCCCCTTCTTTGCCGAGGGTGACTGCGACAAGTGAAATGCCCATATTAAGCAGCTTATTTGCTGCTTTTTCAGCGTCTGCCTCCCCTGTGAGAAGTTCCGTCTCTTTGCCGCTCATCTTAATGACATCGACATATGGCAGCATGGAGCGCATTGCCTCCACTGCCTCCCCCTCGCTCTTCCAAAGAGAAGCGCGGTAATTTGGATCATAAGTAACAGCAGCACCAGACTCTTTTGCCAAAACCACCGCATTTCTTGTCGCGGATTTTGCCGGTTCATCTGTCAGTGAAATAGAGCCTATATGAAAAACTTTCGTTGAAGCAATAATCGACTTGTCAATCTCCTCCCACAACAGCATCATGTCTGCGCCAGGCTTACGCGCAAAAGATAAAGAGCCCTCGCCTTCCGCTTCTGCTTCAACAAAAGCAAGCGTCGTAAAAGCAATGTCTGAAACGATCATCCCGGAGACATCCACGCCTGCATCGCGAAGAGTGTTTTTAAGGAAGCGCCCATGCGTATCGTTTCCGACCTTGCCAATAAATGCAGTTTGGAGCCCGCAGCGCGCCATTGCTGTTGCAGCGTTTGCGACGGCGCCGCCAGGATTGCGCTCAAACATCTTCAATCCATATTGGGAGGCGCCAATATCAATAAAGTCAATTAGGGCTTCGCCCAATGCAACAGCGTCATACCGTTTTTCAGCCAATCTCAATCCACCATCCGTTTCTGTATGTCTGAAGCGGGCTAATCCGAACAAAGCAGCTTCCCTCCCCTGCCGATGCTTTCGCAGGGAGAAAGGGCAGACAGTCTTTAGTATCCAGCAAAGCAGCGCGACACATAGTCGAGCGCTAGCATCCATGCTAGCCCTTGCTCCGTTTGCCTCACAGGCGCGTTGAGAGGCGGGTTGCCAATACACAGCACCGAAAAAAGGCAGCATTTTAGGCCATGGAATCCGGAAGCAGACGGGTTTTGCCCCAATAGTGGGCGCCTGCAGGACTGCTTTTGGCGCTAGAGCGCATGGAATGCCATTTGGCGTTTTCTTCAAGCATGCCTGCGCTTTGCTTTGTGTTTTTTGCTGGTGCAGCCCATGCAAATAGAGACTGCAATAAGTTGCGAACACAATGGAGCGCCTTGCTTTTGGCAGAAAACTAACTATTCGTCAAATCTTGCGAGGTCTGTTGCTGTTTTAGCGAAGCATCCACCCCACCGAAACGCGCCCCCCAAATATTGACGCACTTTATACCGGCTGGCAAGCCTGCCCTTTGAGAATAGCGGCACAAGCGCTGGTGCAATTATCTCTGTAAGTTTGCGCCTTTCAGAGCAAATGTGCAAAATTCTCCACTTTGCAAAGCAACATTTACTGCAAATATAGCACAAATTCTCGTACACTGTCAATTGCAGCGCCCACAAGTCCGGATGCTGGGAGAGCGTAATTGGCGGAAGGCGAAAAAAGGCGCAATAGTTTGTTGAGACCATGGGCCAATCCCTCTTTCCCAACGTGGTGGGCAGGCATTGAGCAAATTCGCGCCTTCTAGCGCCACCCGAGCTTTCAGAGCCATTAAGTGGGCACGATAAGGCGGTTAGCCCCGCAAAAGGGAAAGGGTTCGCAAATAGCTACTCTCGTCTTGCATGGCGTCCTTGCCAATTTTTAGCTTTTGCGAGTTGCAGCACTGCATTGAACGCAAAAAAAGATGCGTCTGCCCCTGCAGTAAACATATAAGGCAAACCGCCCAAGCTGGTAACGCCCAAAATTGCTAAGGCTCATTTGGACAAGGAAATGGCAAAGGTATTTACTTGCAGATCTTCTCAACAGGCACTGACAAAGAGCCGCATTTCGAAAAAGACGGAGATGCAGCTGAACAGTAAAATGCAAATTCATTGATGTCCGATGCCACACTTAATTTGAGGGAAGCGTAAAGCAAATCGTTCGGCAAATACGCATGCGCTGCGCTATTTTGCCATCGCTTGAAGAGAGGCAGCCTGAATTTCGCCTATCAAAAATGGCGAATTCGGATTTCCGCCCTAGGGACAAACGATGGCGCATGCCTACAGCGCTTCTGCTTTTGCTTTGCCGCGCAACCGCCATGGCGGTTGCGGCCGTTTTTTTTTCGGTGCAAGATTGATTTTCGCTATCTATAAATAACTAATATTTACCATATAAATGTTTTCATCCAATTTAACATGTATTTTTCATGATTTTTAATTAAAATCGAGGAAATGTGACTATAATGCAACATAATCAATATATAATTTAAGAATAAAGTTGCTATTTGCACACGCTCATTTGAAACTGTAAATTATACATATTTATGTTTCATTTACACCGTGGCATTAGTCGCACTTGAAAGGAGAGAACCCAATGAAAAAAGCACTTTTGGCAGCGCTCTGCTTGGCTCTGCTCACAACCCTTGCCTCTTGCCGCCAGATTTACTACCCAGTAGGCGCGTCGGGGCTAACCACATACACCAGCGCTTCGCTGCAGTAAGCGAATCTGTAAATGCGGCCCCGCAAAGCCAATAAGCTTCGCGCTGCCGCCGAAAATTGACCTATTCACGTTTGCTAGCCAGCCATTTGGCACAGGCATGCAAACGAATAATCAGAAAAGAGAAGAAAACAATGAAGAAAACACTTGCTTGTGCCCTAGCGCTCCTTATCGCGCTTTCACTGGCTTCCTGCGGGCTTCTAACCGGATTGCCCGCTGGCAGCGGATCACTGCCCTTTTCGCAGCAGTAAGGGGCATTCGCTGGCTGTCCATTGCGAGCCAGCCGTCGTGACAGGGTGAGGCGCTTTGGGCGGAACTGCCTGAGGCTGGCTGAGCCCCGATCCGGCAACGCAGGCAGAGCTATGTTGCTCCGCTTTGCATGAGTACAACGCAACGGTAAGGAGAAGCCATGAAAAAGTTCATTTATGCCGCTATAGCACTTACTTTCGCCTTCGCCCTCTCATCCTGCGTCAGAATGCTGGGAGGAACGACTGGACTAAGCGTTCCTACCGCACAGCTGCAACCGGGCGAGCCGACGGCAGTTAACTTGCCCTAAATAGCTCTATAGATTGAATACGCGAAAGGAGGGGGAATATGCGAAAAGCGCTGTCCGCTGCCCTTGCCCTATTGCTTGCCATGTCGCTGGCCTCCTGTATTAGAAGCGTTGCCCTGCCTTCTGGAACAAATGCAGGAACCACGCCATCTTTCTTCCAGTCTTTCTAGAGATATGCCTTCAGTTTTACGAACAGGGCCAGCACTGCCCTGTTGCGAAATGCGCGCAAGCGCGTGAAAGCCGCAGAGAAACGTGCTTGCACCGCTCTTTTATTCTGGCAGCTGGAAAAGCTGTCAGATGCGGCCTACCCAATTCCGCCATGGCTCATGGCTGCCATTGCTAAACGGCGCTGGGCTTTGTTTTGCAAAAAAATGTTCGAAAAGCTGTTGGCGCTTTCTTTTGGCAACATCATCCGGCATCATGTGTATGACAACATAAAAAAGCGCTTCAGCGCTTTTTTTGCATTTCCCCTTCCAGCACAGCGTGCTGGCGGAGGCCCCAAAAGCGCAGAGGTGGCCTGCGGAGGCGATGGCTCGGACGGTATTCACGGCGATCAGCAAAGAGGAGGCGAAGCGCAGCTGCGCCTTGCGGCTTCGCAGCTGGAGAAAAAGTTTCCAAAGGCGAAGGAAACGGTTGCCGAGGCTGAGGAAGAAGCATTGGCCTATTAGGCTTCCCAAAGGGATACTGGGCGCAGCTGCGCACTGAAATGTGCAGGAGAGGCTTAACTGGAATATTATAGCAGCCCCATTAAGAGCCGTTGAGTCAAGGGAAGCCTAAGTGCTGTCCAGCCTGGCTGGGCTTGTCTCATATTCATATCTCAAAAAAAAGTCTTAATTGAAAATAAATAGGGTAAAAACAATTATATATGCCTAACTAAATTGGCTTTGTTTCGTCGAGCTCTCGTATTAGCACAGAACCCTGAAGCAAGCGCAGGCGACAGAATGAACGAAAGGAGAATTGACGCGAAGAAAGCGGTGCTCACAGCATGCGCCATTGCGCTCGCTCAATCTTTGCCTTCATGCGCAATTGATAGCATTGCTGCAGCAAAGCACAGTACGCCAGCGTGCAGTTAGGCGATTTGCCCCGCTTTTAAGGGCATCTCCTGCATGAGCGTTGTTAATGGCTGCAAAAGAAAGTGGGCGCAACAGCAGCCGCAAGGCAGTTCCAGTTGCCGATGGCGCACGGGGCGCTTTTTTTTGCAAACTTTTCGGTTGGCGTTTGCAGAAAGCGCGCCGGTTTTCCCTAGGCGCGCTTTCATTTGCGCAGCGTTTACTGCATGGGATCCATTGAAGCCGCAGGGTGCCCCTGCTGGGCTAGGAATTTCGCCAATGCCGCCTTTTCAGACGCGGATGTTTCGTCAGCTATCATGTCTGTAAAGCCCTCAATGCCGTACAAATCCCTTGCAGCGGCATTGAGGCGGCTTCCGAGGGCGTTTTTTAGCTCTTTTGGCATCCATACAATGCGCCGCAGCCCGCCTTCCGCCTTCAGGAATTTTTTTGACGCAATAAAGTCGCGGCTGAATCCGGCGACATTGGACCCCTCATTCGATTGATCGGCTAGGGCCGCGAGCTCAGCAAAGCTCGTCCCGGAAGGAGACTCACCTTGATAAGCGCGGCTGACAATCACCACTCCGCCCGCTGCCGGCTCTGGAACCGCCACCGTTTCAAAGCAGCCAATGGAAGGAAGCTGCCCCTGCATAAGCGAGTAGAGAGATACCTTTTGGACAGCGCCGCTCGTCCAATCCGACACTGCCTTGTCGACCCCTTCAAAGCGGCCGGCAGCCTCGTCAACCACTGGCGCAGGCGTGACGGGAAGGCAGTAAGGGGCAGAGGACTCGCATGCCGCTTTGCATGAAAGCCATGTGACTCCGCCGCAAATGCCCGCACGCTCTGGCGTGACGACGCATAACTGCCCCAGGGCAAGCGCCTGGCACTGCGTGCAAAGATAAAATGCATCAGCCCCTTCGTCAGTCAGTGCGGCAAGGCGCGCTTCGCGCGCCTCTTTAATGGGAACAGCAACACGCTCCATAATTTCGCGCGCTTTTGCTGCATCTGTGATCAAAGTGACTTGGCATGCCTCAACAAGGCTGCCAAATTCTTGCCTGGCCATAGCCCAGATCGCCTCTCCAATGTCCTTTAGCCTAAGGCCCTTGTCATATGCGGCTTTGCTGACGCGCATGCGCGCAGAATAGGAGCTTCCCGAATGCATGACGCCTTCAAGGCGCCCTATCCATGCAGGCACCCTTTTTTGAAGGAATTCTTCATAGTCTCGGTGCATCCCCTTTCCCGAAACCTCAATGAGTATGGCAAGGCTCGTTGGAGGGCTTTCTGCATCCAGATCCATGCCAACAACGCTGATGCTGTGATCTTCCACAGCTTTGTCTGCGCGCAGCAGAAGAAGCTCAAAGACTGGGCCCATCTCGCTTGAAAACTCTGTTTGGGTTTCGCTGCGCCGCACAGACTCCTGTTCAAAAGACGCGGAAAACGACACGGGAAGGCTTGCTTTCGGTCCGCTGCCCTTTACACCCCGCAAAGCAAGAGTGCGCTCTGTAAGAGCCGACAGTTCGGAAACAAATTCAAGCGCAGTGTGGATCTGGCTTTCGCCCAAATCGGAATCAACAACTGCCGGAAATCCCATGGCCACGGCAGCTGCAATTGTGGGGGCTGTGCCTTCGTCAATAGGGCCAAAAGAGTTCATGAACGCAGGCACATGCTCTTTTGCGTACTTTATACAGCCGTCAAAATCGCCTGGCTTTACTTTGCCGAAAATCAGTGCAATGCGCAAAACGACAGAAAAGAAATGCACAAGCGGCGAAATTTCGCTCCCGGCATGGGCAATTCGGCATTCCATGCCCATTTTCACGCCTTCGGCAGCCAGCTGGCCGCCCAGCTTTCCAGAAAGAAAGCAGAGTATGCCTTTGGACTGGTATTCTTTAACAACGCGCGAAGCGTCGGCAGATGATGGCGCCATGCCGGCCAGTGCGGCAATGGCGGGGATATTTCCAGTGGACAGCGGGACGCATAGGCTGCGCACAGCGGAGTCGGAAAGAAAGCCTGCGCGCGTTTTTGGGGCATTCGGGCCTCCTTCCTCGATCCACTTGAGGGATTCAAGGATCTCTGCGCCGGCAATTGCAGAAAGACCGGCACGAAGCGCATCTTCCAGAGCCGGGCGGTGCGTAATTAGCCCTTTCTCAAATTCCAGCAAGGATCTAAGGCTGTCCACGCACGTTGCCTTCTCGCCAGAAAGTGCGTAGCAGACAGGCAGCCCAAACGCGGTGGATGAATAGGAAGCCTGCTGTTTTCCTCCGTGCTTCTCAGCCGCGTCCTCCACCCCTTTTGCTGCGAGGCTATAAATGCTGTCCGCGCCTTTATATATCATGTCTGTGAGAACACTCATACTGTCTCTCCTAATCGCTTGATTGAAAGAAGGGCTCTCCTGCCCCGCTGTCGGCCCACTCGCTTTTTTTTGCCATTATGCCAGCTGCAATAGCGCTGCGCTTATTGCCTTTCTCACCAGGAAGGCGGGCAGCTGCGCGCTTGCTTCAAATTTGCCGCGAGGCGTCTAAAAAAGCTCGCTATCCGATACTAAGGGCACACGCGAGCCTCCGGCAATAGGCGCCGCGCTCAATCGAACAGTTGTTGCTGCAGTGGCAGAGCGGCAAACGCGCGCTCTGCCCTATGCAGCTCAATGCAGCCCGCGCATCAAAGCGGCAGCGTTGGTTTGGCAGCATAGAAGGCCCCTTTCGCGAAGCGGCGGCGGACTTTCTGCACACAGCGCGTCCGCTTACTCTGCCATCAGCGCGCCGCATTCTGGGCAAACAGAGGCGCCGGCAGGCGCCAGCTTGTGGCATGCTGGACAGACATTCAGTTCCATTGGCTCTGCCCCCGCTTCGTCAATAGATTTGGAGCAATAGGTGCAAAAGCGCAGATCTGGGTTGACCGGCCGGCTGCACCAAGGGCAAAAGAGACCCTCTTCTTCTGCTTCGCTGTTGGGGGGGGAAGGGAGAATTTGCCCGCAGTCTGGGCAGTAGCGCATGCCAATGGAGGCCTTCATGCCGCACGAAGGGCATCGAATGACGCCGCGGGATGCGTCAAGGGATTTTTGGGCTGCGTCAATGGCAGCCCTTGCGTTTCGCACGCGCTCAACCATTGGGGCAAGGGCCCCATCCGGATGATCGCCGAAAATTTCGTCGTACTTTTCGCCCAGCTCTCTTAATGAGTTGCGAAGTTCCCTTTCCCCTTCGCGCAGGCTTCCTGCAGCTTTAGTGATGCCGGCAGCGCTCTTTGAAGAGCGGGCAATGCTTTCTCTGATGTTGCGAAAAATAGGCATGTGCGCCATCCTTTCTGCGATAGCCGCTAAAACCCCTTTCTCCATGTTTCGCGGGAAAAGAGGGCCATCGCCGGAAATATTTCTAAGCGGCCCAGCAGCATGTCCGCTGCTAAAACTGCCTTTGAGAGAGGTGAAAAGCTTGAGTAGACACCGTCTGAGCCGATAGACGACAGCCCCGGCCCAGCGTTGCCAAGGCAAGCGAGCGCCGCTGAGGCTGTAGTGGAAGCGCCGAGCCCGTCAAAAGACAGGATGGCAAAGGAAGCAGCGAGAAAAGCGCAATAAAGGGCAAAGTAATTCATCGCCGACGACATGGCCGCTTCATCTACTGGAACGCCGTTAAAGCGGATGCGCTCAACTCGCTTTGGAGAGAGAAGGCCACGCATGCATCTCCTTGCTTCCTTAAAGAGCAGCGCCAGGCGAACTGTCTTTATGCCACCGCATGTCGATCCGGCGCACGCGCCAGCAAACATAAGGATAGCGAGCACAGATTTGGCAGCCAGAGGCCATTTAGCGTATGCGTCCATCATATAGCCTGTTGTTGTCGCCACAGATACAGAGGCAAAGGCAGCCTCTCTGGCTGCTCGGCCGGCGCTGCCCATGCCAGGCGCAATCACAAAGGCGACAGCGGCAGAGGACAAAGCGATGGATCCTGCATACCACAGCGTTTGCTCGGAGAGCAGCGCTTTTGGCCGGCGCCGAGCAATAGCTGTGTAAATTGCTCCAATATCCAGGCCGGCGACAAACATAAAAACCCAGGACCCCCAAAGGGCAAGTTGGGAGCCATACGCCGCAAGCCCCGCATTTTTCAGCGAATAGCCCCCTGTAGAGATTGTGGCAAAGGCGACAGAAAGAGCGTCAGCCAGGGGCACTCCGCATAAAAGGAGATAGAGGGCATGAAGCGCGGTAAGAGCGGCGTACACGCTGTACAGGGCAAGCGCAGCGCTTCCCGCCTTTGGCGCAGCTTTTTCATTGTCAAGCCCAGAAAGCTCAGCTGCGGCAAGCACGTGGGGCTGGCCGGAGCCGAAGGGCGAAGCGATCAAAAGAAACAGAACGACGCCCATTCCCCCCAGCCATTGAATGAGCGTGCGCCAAACGAGAATAGAACGGGGAAGGGACTCCACATTCCCGATCACAGTCGCACAAGTAGCCGTAAAACCGGAAACGGACTCAAAAATGGCATCGATGAAGCTCGCCGCCGTTCCGCATATCCAAAAGGGCGCAGCGCCTGCCAGGCATATGGCAGTCCAGCCCAGCGCCGCGATCGCATACCCTTCCCGCGCATGAATCTTTGTCGAAGCCGGGCGGGCAAAAGGCAGCAGCGCAAGTGGGGCAAGCGAAATGGCAATTGCGCAAAGGAAGGCGCCGGCTTCCCGTCTTTCGCCAAGCGCAAGTGCCGCGGCAAAGGGAATGCAAAGCGCACCAGCTTCGAACGAGAGCATGACGAGAACCGAGCGCAGAACCATAGCGCGGTTCACAGCGCCTCTTCAAAGGCGCCTTCAAGGGTCAGCGCCATTGGTTTTTCGCCAAAAGCAACGGCAACAGCGTCGCCGGCAGCGAGTGCATCTCCAGGCAGCGGGGCGCGCGCCTCACTGCCCCGCTCCAGCCCAGCCAGGACAAACCCCTCTTTCGCCGACAGGGCTCTCAAAGGCGCGCTTGCTAAAGCAGATCCTTCGCGCACGACGAATTCAGCGGCTTTGAGCTTCCCCCCAAGGAGGCTGGCCACTGCGCGCGGGCCGCCTTCCCTTAAAGATCCTTTGCGCGCTTCGCAGAAGGAAGCGATTTTTTCGGCGGCAGCCCAGCTTGGGTTGACAACGCTGCCAATTCCGATTTTGGAGGCAATGGGCATTTTTTTGTTCAGCATTGTGATGGTAAAGCCCGCGCCAAGGCCCATTGCATAAAGAGAGACGATGATGTTTTCCTCGTCCGAAGGGCCAAGGGACAGAAACGCATCCGCCAGTGGGGCGCCCTCGTCCTCCAGCGTTTCCTCACTAGCCGGATCGCGGCAGACAACAGCCGCTTTGGGTATCTCGGAAGCAAGCCTAGCGGCAGCTGAGGCATCCTTCTCCAGTATCTTGAAGCGATCCTTCTGCATCTCACGGGAAAGGTAGTGCGCAATGCGCCCCCCTCCCGATATGAGAATGTTTTTAGGCCCTGCGTCCATTAAGCCCGCTTTCCCAAGAAACGAGCGCGCGCTGGCTGTAGAGGCTGCAAGCCAAAGCCTGTCGCCAGGCAAGGAAGGCTCTTCCTTTGATGGGACAATAAGCCTGCTTTTTCTTTCGATGGCGCAGCATGCAACGGGATCTTTCGCTTGTTTTGCTAATTCTGAAAGCGGCAAGCCGGCAAATTTCGTTTTCTTCCCTACATCTAGGCAGAACAATAGCATGCGCCCGGAGAGAAAGGGCTCTGCTTGGACAGACGGCGGAAAAGCGACCATGCGCATGATTTCAAGCGCCGCTTCTCGAGCGGGGTTCACCTCAAAGACAGGCTCCCCGCCAAGAACAATGGGCGCAGCCTCAATTGTTTCTGGCCTTTCAAGCCTTGCCACACAGGCGGGCGCGCCAAGCCGGCGGGCAAGCAGGCAGCTGAGGAGGTTTGCTTCGTCTGAGGCGGTCGATGCGACATAGAGATCGCATGTGCGGATTCCAGAGGACAGAAGGGCAGGCACGGATAGGCCATCTGCCTGGCGGCAGTCTAGATCTTCAGAGGAGAGCCTGTCGAGCTTTTCTCTGTCCAAGTCCATTACAATCACGGAATGGCCCTTTCGGCTTAGGAGCGCTGCAGCCTGCCGTCCGATGCTCCCTGCGCCACAAACAATTGCTTCTATTGGCTTTCCCCCTATGCGCACGCGCGCTGGCTTAGGGCAGCCAAAGCGCGGAGGCTGTTTTTGTGAGGCGGGCATGCCCAAAGTATAGCATTGCACTTCCTTGCGAATGATTAAAGACACAGATATTATACACGATCTATCATTTGTTCTTTCGCATGGCTTCGGAATTGTGCTTTTGCAGGCATGGTTTTTTTCGGAAAAGGAAGCGAATGGCACGATGCGTCTGTGGTTTTGCTATAATCTATGAAAGGGGCGGACTTTATGGACAGAATTAGCGGCAAGATTAGCCGCGTCATTTTTGAAAACAGGCAGAACCACTTTGCTGTCCTTCTTCTCGAACGGGGGGAGGGAGGCGCGGCGATTGCGACTGGAACGGTCTTTGCCCCAATTGAGGGGCAGTCTGTGGCTTTTGAAGGCAATTGGGTTGAGCACCCGAAATATGGCCGCCAATTTACCATTTCCTCTGTTTCCCTTGGGGAAAGCGAAAGCGCTGCAGGCATTGCTGCGTTTTTAAAGAGCTCCCTGGTCAAGGGCGTTGGCGAAGCAAAGGCGGCGCTTTTGCTTGAGCGCTTTGGCGAAAGCGTTGGCGAGGTCATCGAAAAGGAGCCAGAACGCCTCGCCGAAGTGCCCGGCATTGCGGAAAAAACAGCAAAGCTCATTCACGACAGCTATATGGAAAACCGGGAAATGCGCGACGCGATGATCTCCCTGCTTGGCTACGGCGTTCCGCCTGGCCTGGCCACCCGGCTATATGCAGCATATGGAAACACAGCTGCGGCAATCGTAGAGAAAAACCCATACGCGCTGATCGGGGAAGTGGACGGCATTGCCTTCAAGCGCGCTGACGCAATCGCCCTCAAGGCAGGCTTTGACCTGTCCAGCCCACACCGAAGCGAAGCGGGGTGCGAATACGCGCTCATAGCAGAAGCGCAGCAGGGCAACTGCTTTATTGAAAAAGGCGCATGGGCCGAGAAGGCAGCCGAAATTCTCGGCACTGGCACTGAGGCGGCATTCGAAGGGATTGAAGCGCTTATTGCCGGCGCAAAAATCATTGTTGACGCGTCTTTTGGCCAGGAAAGGTGCTATCTTCCCCCCTACTATGAAGCCGAAGCGCGCTCTGCAGAGAGGCTTGCCCAGATAGCCTCCCAAAAGGCGCTCGCTGAACCGGAACTGGCAAATGAGCTTCTGGCCGACTACGAAAGCCACTTTGGCGTCCGCCTGGAGGCAAGCCAGCGCATTGCTGTCCTGCAGGCGGCGACTGAGCCTGCTTCTGTCATTACCGGAGGGCCCGGCACTGGCAAGACGACTATAGTGCGCGCCGTTGCCTACATTCTTGGGCGCATGGGAATGGGCTTTGCCCTCGCCGCCCCGACCGGCAGAGCGGCAAAGCGACTTGCGGAAGCCACATCCGAAGAAGCAAAGACAATTCACCGCTTGCTGGAATGCGTCTATGAGCGAGGGCGGCTTATGTTTCTTCGCAGCCGCTCAAACCCGCTGGAGGCAAGCTGCGTTATTGTTGACGAGATGAGCATGGTTTATTTGCCGCTTTTCAGCCGCCTGCTGGATGCTGCAGATCCGCAAAAAACCAAGCTGGTCTTTGTCGGGGACAAAGACCAGCTGCCCAGCGTGTCCGCAGGAAACGTTCTCAACGACATTATCGCCTCTGGCCAGATACCTGTCACGCACCTTAAGCACATCTTTCGGCAGAAGGAGGGCTCCTCGCTCGTTGTAACCGCCCACCGCATCAACCAGGGGAAAATGCCCCTTGCCAGCGCTGAAGACGGGGCTTTTCAATTTGTCGAAATGAGCGGGCAGGAAGCCATTGCGTCTTATGTGGTGGGTCTTGTGGCGCAAAAGGCCCAAGAAGGCCGCGATCTCATTTTTTCGGACAAGCTTCAGATCATCACCCCTCTTAAAAAAGGGGAAGCAGGCGCTGTGGCGCTCAACAAAAGGCTCCAGGAATTTCTCAACCCCCCCTCGCCCCAAAAAGCAGAAGTAGCTATCGCTCTATACTCTCTCAGGGAGGGCGACAAGATCATGCAGGTAAAAAACGACTACCAGGCTGTTTGGGAGAGCGCTGCAACCAGGGAAACGGGCCAGGGAGTCTTTAACGGGGATATTGGGATTGTTGAGGCAATTGACGCCTCTTCACAGAAGGTAGCCGTCCTTTTCGACGGCGACCGCCGCGCGATTTATGGCTTTGGAGAGCTTGACAACATCACTCTTGCCTATGCCATTACCATCCACAAGGGCCAAGGCAGCGAGTTCGAGCAAATCTTCATGCCCCTGTTCCAGACTAACCCCGCTTTTTTGTCCCGCAACCTGCTCTACACTGCAATCACAAGGGCTAAGAGGCAGGCGGTGGTTGTCGGCGAGAAGAGAGTGGTCCAGCATATGGTTCAAAACAGCCACACGCAGCAGCGGCAGAGCGGATTGGCAGACATGATCAAGAGGGCATTTGCCAATGCTGGCGTGGGAACGCAAACTAAAGAAAAAGGGAGCCAGGCGAAAGGCAAAAGCCGCGCCTTATAGAAAAACGCTATGAAGCCATTAATAAACGCTAAAAACTATACTGTTACGGACAAAATGCGAGAAGAGATTGAAGAAAAGTTTAGCAAGCTATCGAAGTACTTTCGGGAGGACTCGAATGCGACGGTAAGCGTCAAAGAGGAAAAAAACCAGCGAAAAAAAGTTGAGATTACAGTAAAGCTGCGCGCCAACGTGTTGAGAAGCGAGGTCACTGACTATGATGTGAGAAGCGCTATTGACAAGGCTGTCGACAAAATCGAGCGCCAGCTCGTCAAGCACAAGGAAAAGCTGCAGATAAAGAGCGCTGACTCTATCCGCTTTGAGTACATTCAGGGAGACTACGAAGGCGATGCCTCAAGGATCGTGAAGAACAAGCGCTTTGAGCTAAAGCCAATGACTGCGGAAGAAGCCTGCTTTCAGCTTGAATTGCTGGAGCACGCATTCTATGTGTTTCGCAATATTGGCACGAACGCGATATCTGTCGTTTACAAGCGCGACGACGGCGATTATGGCCTTATCGAGCCGGAGGCATAAGGCCAGCGAAATGGGCAGGCTGCGCCTGCCTTTTTTTTTGCCCTAGCCATTTTGCCCTTTCCCGTCACCAGTTGCGGAAGTTGTTAAAATCATGTTAGATTTCAGGATCATCAAGAAATTTAGTTGGAAATATGATATAAAGAGTCTAGACAGCTGATTACAAGGTAACTTTAAGGTAAATCCTGTATTTTACTGAAACGAAAACGGATTTCAGCTTTCCAAATAATGCATCTTTGCATTAATGTATCATTTATTTTTGTGGCCATGCCTCTTTATGGCGCAAAGTTTTCGCATGCAGGCGCGCAATTTGACCTTGTTATGCTACAATGGCAACAACAGGACAATGCGCCCAAGCCAGAGAATCTGAACATGTTGCCCGCCCGGCTGGCGTAAAAGCGCAGGCGGCGCAATACGAATTGAGGAAGGGAGTGCAGCTGCCACAGCCCGCGACAGGCAAGCGCCTTGCGCAGAGTGCGGCTGGCAATAGACATGGTTCTGACTACTTTTTTTCTAGCAGGCGTCGTCTGGGGGTTTGCGCGAAAGGGCAGCCTGGCAAATGCCCTGGAAACAGACTTCCGTACATGGTACCTATTTGCCATTTCCATAGCCCTCTTCCTAGTCCTTCGGCTAGGTGTTTCGTTTGGGTTTGAATTTGTGAGCGCCAATGCATATATTTTCCTGTTGGCAGCCTACTGCATGCTGCTGCTTGGCATCATGTTCAACATACGCGGCCTCAATTATTGGATGATTTTCCTGCTTGCCGGTGCACTGCTTAATTTTGCTGTTATCTTCCTGAACAACGGAGAGATGCCCTATATTGAATCAGCGCTGCGAATTGCCGGCATCTCGGCAGACGCAGTGGATAATTCGCCCATTCAAAAAGTTGCTAACGACACAACAATGCTAAAAGCGCTTTGCGGCATTGTTCCCATTCCACTCCCGATTGTGCCTGAGGTCGTCTCCATTGGCACGCTTATTATGTCCCTAGGCCTTTTCGGAACTGTAAAAAACCTGCTTCTTGGGATATCTTATATAGAGGAGGAGGAAGAGGAAGAGCCTCAAGACGCCTCCGAGTTCCGCCCCGAGCCCGCTTACGCTGCGCAAGCGGCAAAAGAGGAGGCAGTCGAAAGCATCAAAGCCACCAAAAGCGAGAAGAGGTCCGGAGGATGGACGCGCAAAAAGCGCGACAGCCAGGACGGCGATTCTGCAGGGCCTCTATTCAAAGACGGCTCAGAAGCGCAAGCCGCAGACGGAAATGCGGCTGCGGCGAGCTACGCGACAGGATCGCTTGCCGATCGGGGCGGGGAACAAGCTAGCGGGAAGGTTCCCCCTTCTACAGCAAATTACTCTTATGCGCAAGACGAGTTCGATGAAGCTGACGCAGACTTTCCCCTAGCCGACGACTTTCCGCTTGAGAGCGGATCGCTCCATGAAACAGAAGGCCTTTCCTCCGGCGGCACGGAGACTTCGCCCATTCTCTTTGGCGAGCTGCCCGATGAAGAGCTTGCGGGCGAGGAAGAGCCTGAAGAGCCGGTGCAAGTTGAGATCCTTACCCGCACTGGCGCCTTTGAAGCCCAGATGTATGAGCCAGAACCAGAATTCTACGACGCTGAGGCATTTGAGCCTGGATTCCAAGAAGGCGGAATCAGCCCGTTTGTCGACATAACACAGCAGTCATTCGATGACGAAGATGAATTCTCCTTTAGCGAGCAGGAACCGGACGAACTTGAGGCGCTTGCACAGGCCGTTGCCTTTGCGGGCGACGCAGAGAATTTTGACAGCACTACTATACCATGGCGCGACAGCCTTGCAGAAGACGGCCTTTTCATAACAAAGGTCTTCAAGGCGCTGCGCGACCTGGAGGACGGGGAGGATGGCAAGGGGCCTGTCCGGCAGATACCTATTTCTGATGTGGAAAGCGGGCTAGAAGAGCCGAGCGAGCGCTTGGCGCAGGAAAGCGCCACTGCCCGCGCGCAAGAGCAGCAGATTTCTCCTTTTGCTTCGGAAGCGAGCGAGCTGCCGGAACCCGACAGCCAAGCTGCCACTATGGGCCTGCAGGATCCACTCCTTGAGGCGCCTGAAGAAAACACAGAGGCTCCAGACAGCCGCTCCATCAATGAGCTCATAAGCGAGCTGTACAACCGCGTTGTCGCGTCCCCAGACGCTGACAAGGAAGAGGCAGCCGTAGACGCCATCAAAAGGCTGCTTGCTGACAGCGGCCTTGCCCAAGCGCCTCAAAGCGAAGGCCCTGCCCACTTCTTGGACGAGCCCAGCGACGATAGCGCCAAGCGCCCTTCGCAGAAAGCGCCTGACCCCCTTTTCCAAACAAAGGAGCCTCCCGTCACATCTGGCCTTCCGGCAACGCGTGAATCAGAGTTGGAGCCTTACCGTGGCGAAGACGAAATGTTGGCGTCCTATTTTGAGGACAGCGGCCTGCTGGACGACTCCGATTTCTTCGACGAGCCGTTTTACGGGGCGAAGAATGGGCTGAGATCCGCCTCCAGCCGCCGCATGCTGCCAGAAGAAGAGTCTGGCGAGTACTACGCGCAGCCTGCCGCCTTTGGCCATGGGCTTCTCTCGCCTGAAAGCCCTGTTGCGCTTCCTGAATCGCCCATACCCGGCATACGGGAAGCGGAGGATTCCTATGATCCGTCTTCCCCCTTCATCATTGTCAATGGGAGGATTGTAGAAAACCCCAACTACAAATTCAAGAAAGCTTCCCGCTCCGAAGCTGCGCAGGAAGGCACGCCTTCGCTTGCTTCCCCTGTCTCAAACGCATCAAGAAACCCGTCCCTGCGCAAGTCAAAGCCAAACTTTTCGCAGCCTGCAGAGCAGAAAGCGCAGCCTGCCCCTCGAGGCTCTGAGCGCATTTCTAGAATCAGCAACGTAAACATTGACTTTTTTAAGAAAGGGCAATAACAAGAGGGCTTGCTGCGCCATTCTGGCATAGTGCAATATCGGCCGAATATGGCGGGCTGCTTTATAGCGGTCCGCCATTCGTTTTGCATGTCTCAGATTAACGCTCGCTCGCGGGCAAAACGGAAGACAAGCGGTGGCGGCATTCCATATGGCAGCTTTGACAAATCGGCAAACAGCCTCCGCTAAGGCTTAAGCTGCGCACGGCCTCGGGGTTTAGGAGAATTGCGAAGGACTGCTGCAGGCCGGTCTGGACGCGCTGTTTTTGCATCCAGAATGGATTGGCGCAGACAGCTGAAGGATCTGCTGGCTGGACCCATGTTTAGAGAAAGGGGCGCCGGATAATCAACAAGCCGTTATGCAGCGCCCCCTAAAAACCAATTGACTTGAACATTAGCAGCGCGCCTGCAGCAGCCGCGTTCAGAGAGTCGAAAGCGCCTGGCATGCGAACAGAAGCGAACGCGTCCGCTAGAGCGGCGGTTTCAGGCGATGCTCCCTGCCCTTCGCTGCCAATGGCAAGCGCAAAGGGAGCGCGAAATTCCGGAAGGCCCTCAGCGGACGCGTCAGCGCAGTATATACGGAAACCGCTATTCTTTAAAATAGCGAGCCCGCCCAGTCCGCTACGGCTGACGGATATCTCCATCACCGCTCCAGCGCTTGACCTCACTGCCTTTGGCGAATAGAAATCCGCTGTCCCCTCGTCTGAAAGCACGCCGCCATAGCCAGCGCACACGGCCGATCGAACAAGAGATCCTACATTGTCCGGGTCTTGCACCCGATCGAGATAAAGAACCCGCTCGGCGTCCAAAAGGGCCTTCGGCGGCTCCGGAATGCGAAAGGCGGCAAAAACACCCTGAGGGCTCTTGACGGACGACATAGCCAAGGCAGCGCTTTCTCCAATAAGCTGGGGGCCAGACGACTGGAAAGCGGACATGTGCTTTTGCGTGCATAAAAGCGCTTCAGGCTTGTGCCCTTTTAATAGGGCGTCAAAAACAAACTTCTCCCCTTCCATTAGGAAGAGCCCCTCGCTTTCGCGGCCTTTTCTGTCGCGGAGGGAGCGCATCTTCATGACAAGCGGATTGCGGGCAGATGTAATGGCAGCCAAGCAGTATTCCCTTCCCGGCTTTCATTGAAAGCCGCTGCCTTATAGTATATACACTGGCGGAGAGGCATGCAATTGGCGCGGGAGGCATAAGTTCTGCGCCCGCAGCCTAAGCTTGTTCACTAGTGAGTTTCATGGTATACTAGGAAAAGCTACAAACATACAGGAAATATTTATGCTGACTAGATATAAGTTCTTAACTGCTGTCTGCGCCTTTGCTTTCGCGCTGTTGCTTGCCTTTAATTTATATTTGTCTCTGCCCTATTACCAGATGCAGTCCGCTGTCATGCTCAACCAGCTTTCGTCAAACCAGTCGCTGAATGTGCATGCGCGCAGCTACTTGGCGAAAGGGGGCGATGAGTCTTTTTTGTTGGCGGGAGACGTCGGTTCGGACAAGGCGCAGCTGTCCTTGCTTTGCCGCGAGCTCATCCGGCGCGGATATGGCGTGCTCATTTTTGACATGCCGTCAGAAGGCATGACGGATGGCGCGATCCCTTTTGGCTATAAAGGCGACTCAGAATTCCTGGCGCACTATTTCTACAACACATACGTCGCATACACGCAGCTAGCGAACATTTCAGTGGACAAGCTCCATGTTGTCGGGTTTGGAGAGTCCGCGCGGGCAATCCTGCAGACGGGCACATTGGGCCTCCTGCGATCCCAGGCAGCAAACTCTTCGGCTAGCCCCATTGATCTGACTCTGGTTGGCACAGACATAAACCTGACAGACCGCATGGACTTTGACATTCTCAACTACCGGGAAGATGAGTCAGTCGAATGGATAAAGAAAATCAGCAGGGACAACCCGGGAATACCTGTCCACCTAATATGCTCCTCGTGGGACCGCGTTTCTACTTACGCGGACAACGAAAAACTTCAAGAGCTGCTTTCTGAGCCAAGCGGCGTAGAAATTGAAGGCAGTGAGCAGCAGGCTGGCGCCCAGGCTACCCTGGCAAAGCTATCTGGGCTTCCGCATGGATCCTTAATGCGCTCGGCAAAGGTTGCTGAGTCGATTATACAGGCAACAGTTGATTCAAGCTACAAAGCGCCTCCCGCCCTTTATTTGCGCACGCCAGCCATATATGCCTCCCTTGCCCTGTTTTGCCTGCTATGCTACTTCGCCGGCAAGCTCATGTACCGGCAGCTCTACACTGCGCCTTTGCCGGAGCGCAAGCGGGCCCCTGGCATCATACAGGCAAAACTGTTCATGAACCTGTTCGGGCTGATTGTTGATGCCCTTATCGTGCTCGCGCTTTATGCCGCGCCTATTCCCTTTCCGTACTACAGCGTCTTTTACATTGCCGCAATTGCTGGGTTTGGGGCAGTCATGCTTGTCTTGTACCGCTTTACGGACTTTGCCAATAACCTTGGATCGTCTGTTATTATTAAAGACACAAACGCAAATTTCGCCTCTTTTATCCTTTCGCTTGCTTCAATCGTTGCCTGCGTTTCGGCTATGATGGCCAGCTTTCCAGACGCAATTGGAGCTTTCTGGGCGAAACCTATGTGGGCTGCAATCCTTATTGCGCTTTTTATGCCAATTCTGTATGTCGATGAGAAAGAGCGCAGGCTGTTTGCCGACGAGGGCAGGCTTTGCTTTCTCCTCTTCATCTCAAATTTCCTCATGCTTTGGCTCTCCCCTCTTTTATGCGCCGCAGTTGGGCTCTTTGACGCCGCTTTCACCGCTTTTGAGGTCATTGCTGCCACGCTTGCTGCACTTTGTACAGAATTCATATGCAGGCCTCTTGGCCTGTCCTCTTTTTCAACGGCTTTTGCCAAAGCCATAGTCCTAACTCTGCTTGCTTTTTCAGACATGGCGCTCTTCTACTAAGATTGCTAGAGTTGGGCCGCCTCTCCCTGCGCAAGAGTGCGCAAGGTTTCCATGCGCGCGGAGGATGTTTCCCGCGCCGTTGACGCAAACAAAAAGACTGCCAGTGCCATGAGAAGAAAACTGTCCGTTTTGTATACAAAAAGGTATAGCCCAGTCGCAAAGAGCACGCAGGATGTCATATGGCTTATCGACGCAACCAGCCGCACACTCCCATATGGCGTAAGCCACAGCCTGGCTATTGACTCTATCGCCCTTGCACAGTCAAGTGGATACGCGGGCAAGAGGTTTGCTGCGGCAAGCGCAATGTTGTAGAAGACAAAAAAAGAAGCGCTGGGCATGTATTCCATTAAGGATGCAATGTAGACAGATAGGGCAAAGGCTATATTTCCGAACGGGCCTGCCAAAAAGACTACAGCGCCAATCCCCGCCTTGAGATCGGAACGCGCAAAGCGCATGGCAAATCCAAACCCACCCGCGTCCGCCCCCCGCACCTTTACAGAAAGAAGAGATGCGGCGATGAGGTGAAAGGCCTCATGCACAGCGTAGGAAGCGCCCAAGATTACCGCTTCCCCCACCCCTCTGCCCATCGCCAGGCTGACAAGCGCAGCAAGTAGAATAGCAGCCTTAAACACTGTCTCGCTTGCCCGCCTAATAGTAGATTTCGCCAATAAAGTCAATGGGATTTTTCGCCTCATTGTCCACCCACACTTCAAATCCTAAAATGCTGTTCCCGTCCGGCAACGCCCCAATTGTCTGATCTTCCGTCACACTCTCCCCCGCTTCCACATACACCACTTGCAGATTGTCGTAAATGACGCGAACATTTTTCTTCAGGGATACAACCAGCCTCTTTGTGCCGTCAGATCCTTCAATGACGTGCTCGCATTTTCCTTCCCCTGGCGAATAGACATAGGCGCCGGCGGTTGCCTGGACTTCAATCCCAGTTGGGGCGATGTTCGTTTGAAAAACTGGGTGCTCGGTTGTCTCGAAGCCCTGCTTCATCTTGCCCTCTTTTAGTGGAGGCTTGATGGCAAGGGTGTCCGAGGCGGCCATGCTGATGTCTTTGCCCGTGATTGTGGAGACCGTATCGGTAAAAAAGGACATGACGGAATCTGCCGTATCCGCAAAATCAGTCTGCTCCTGCACCAGCTGGGCAAACGTCTCAAGGATGGAATTCGTAAAAGGGCGCCGGGCAATTTTCATGGTCATCACCGACACCAAAATGAGAATGCAGACGATTGCGCTGTTGACTGCCCGATCTCGCATGCTTCTTGTATGAATTCCAGAGTTTTTCATTTTTGAGTTTCGAAGTTTTAGCCCATATTTTTTGTTGTACACTCTGCCCACCCCGCTTCTTGTTCTCCTCAATTGTATGCGACAGAAAAAGGGTTCATGACATTTGAGCAGGCGAAATTGGCTGGGCGCAAAATAAAATCTTATTCAAAAAATATATAATCCTTCTCTTTTATGCTATAATTGTAAAGAGTATTTGCACTTAATTATTTATAAAACTCTGGTGAACAGTTAAATTATTGTACTGTTCGCCCATAAGTCCCCCAGTTGCATGGCTGGCGACTGGGGAGCTGATTGAAAACTAAATAGGAGGATTTATGGAGATTGTTTTTTACATTCTATTTCTAGTTGCCGGCATAGCGGCAGGATATTTTACAAAACAGTATTTAAATACCAAGAAACTTGAAAACGCTTACGCAACAGCTGCCAACTTAGTTGAAGAGGCCCGCCGCGAAGGCGAAAACATTAAAAAGCAGATGGTTGTCGAGGCTAAGGATGAAGTCTTCAATTCCCGAAAGGAATTGGACAAAGAAATAAAGGATCGCCGAAATGAAATCTCCGTGCTTGAAAAAAGAGCTCTCCAAAGGGAGGAGCTCATCGACAAGAAAATGGAAGCTGTTGAAAAGCGGGATGAGCAGTCCCAGAGGAAGGCAAAGGAGATAGAGGCAAAAGAGGAAAAGGTGCAGAAATTCTATCAACAGAAAGTGAGCGAGCTTGAAAAAATCTCAAAACTTTCTTTTGAAGAAGCGCGCCAAATCCTTTTGGACGAGGTCGAAAAACTGATTTCCAGAGAAACTGCGCTTTTGATTAAGAACAAAGAGAGCGAAGCAAAAGAAGAAGCGGACAAAAATGCGAAAGAAATTGTCGCTTATGCTATACAAAGGTGCGCTGCCGACCATGTGTCCGAAAGCACGGTCACGGTCGTAAACCTGCCTTCCGATGAAATGAAAGGCAGGATTATTGGCCGCGAAGGTCGAAACATTCGCACAATTGAGACATTGACAGGTGTAGATCTCATTATCGACGACACTCCAGAAGCAGTAATACTTTCCGGTTTTGATCCAGTCCGCCGCGAAATAGCGCGCATAGCGTTGGAGAGGCTGATTGTGGATGGCAGAATACACCCTGCCCGCATCGAAGAGATGATCCACAAAGCCGAAGCTGAGATAGACGCAAAGATCAAAGAGATAGGCGAACAAGCAATCTTTGAAGTCAATGTCATGAAAATGCATCCAGAGCTCGTCAAGCTCATCGGACGCCTAAACTATCGCACTAGTTATGGGCAAAACGTGCTAAAACACTCCATTGAAGTCGCACAGCTTGCTGGAATCATGGCAGACGAACTGGGTCTGAACTCGCGCGTTGCACGCCGAGCCGGGATACTGCACGACATTGGAAAGGGCATCGATCACGAAGTTGAAGGCCCGCACGTGCAGATCGCCGTCGATATGCTTAAGAAATACAAAGAGTCCCAAGACGTGATACACGCTGTCGAGGCGCACCACAATGACATTGAGCCGCGCACACTTGAGGCGGTCCTCATACAGGCAGCTGACGCCATATCTGCGGCTAGGCCAGGAGCAAGGCGCGAAGCTTTGGAGAGCTATACAAAAAGGCTTGAAAAGCTTGAATCAATTGTCAATGGCTTTGACGGCGTTGAGAAATGCTACGCCATACAGGCAGGCCGGGAAATTCGCGTCATGGTGAAGCCGAACGAAGTTGACGATCTTCAATTGGTACATGTCGCCCGCAATATAGTTAAGCAAATCGAGAACAGCATGGAATACCCTGGACAAATAAAGGTCAACATGATACGCGAAACGAGGGCCGTTGAGTACGCCAAATAAGTTGAAAATATGGCGCTTTCCGCCTGGAAAGCGCCTTTTTGGCGCAATAGCCGCCAATCCTATGCCATTAAGAATAGCTGAGGTAATACATGAAAATACTGGCCTTGGGAGACATCTTTGGCCGCCCCGGGCGAAGTGCCATAATTCGCTACGCCGCTTCCCTCAAATTGGAGTCAAAGGCTGATTTTGTTATAGCAAACATTGAGAACGCGTCGGGCGGTGCGGGACTAAACGAGAAAAACGCAATAGAAATGCTCGAAATACCAGAAATAGACTGTTATACGAGCGGCAACCATATATGGGACAAAGGCGAAGTGTATAATTTCATTCAAAACACTGATCGTATTGTCCGGCCAGCCAATTACCCGGAACCTTGCCCAGGCAATGGATTCTCCATATTTCGCCGAGGAAAGACAAGGATCGGGGTAATTAGCCTATCTGGCAATGTATATATGGGCCAATTGGAGAATCCTTTTAGAACCTTCGACAAAATACACGAAATTTTACGGACTTCTTGTGATATTATTTGTGTAGATTTTCACGCAGAAGCAACCAGTGAAAAAATTGCTTTCGGATATTACGTGGACGGGCGTGCGCATATTGTGTTCGGCACGCATACCCACGTCCTGACTGCAGATGAGAGAGTTCTGGATGGAGGCTGCGGCTACATTACCGATTTGGGAATGTGCGGGCCTTATGATGGGGTAATCGGTGTTTCAAAAGACATAATTGTCAAACAGTTTGTGACACAGAGGCATTCAAGATTTGAAGTCGCCTCTGGACGGGTTCAGTTAAACGGAGCCGTCTTTGACATAGACGAAGAGACTTTCCGATGCAGGGGGATAAACATAGTCCGCAAGGTATGCGAATAATTCAGGGCAGGAGGAACTCAATTTGGAAATCTTAAAAGTATCATCTACATCAAACCCCAATTCAGTCGCTGGCGCATTGGCTGGGGTGATCCGAGAAAACAATAGTGCTGAAGTCCAGGCAATAGGGGCAGGCGCGCTGAATCAAGCTATCAAGGCTATCGCAATTGCGAGGGGTTACGTGGCACCGGGGGGATTTGACTTGGTTTGCATTCCGGCATTCACTGAAGTGGAAATCAACGGTAATGAGAGAACAGGCATTAAGCTTATTGTAAAAAGCAATTAAAGCATGGGGATGGTCATTCAAGCGCAAGGCTGCCCCGCGCCACGTGGCGCGGGGCTTTTTTGATCCAGCTGCGCCTGCGCTGCTTCCTTGACACGCGATCCCACGCGCTTTTTGCGAAAGGCAGCCGAAACTCCATTATTCACGCTTCCTCGCTATTGCAGAGAGCAGCTGAGGATTTGGCGCTCAGCCGCAGGCATAGAAGGCTCTCATTGCAGCAAAAAGGGGACTGCCGCAAAACAGCCTAAGCAGAAATAACTACAAAAAATGACAGACAGAAGCGGGCCCC
>JAITGT010000110.1 GCA_031280495.1 Eubacteriaceae bacterium | reverse complement strand
GTCAAGTATGTTGCTTGATTCCGGAACGCGAAGGAACCCAGCGCACTGTTCGAAGGATTTTTCCCCAATCCCGGATATTTTTTTTATTTCACTCCTCGACTTGACTCCGCCATACTCCTTGACATATTCAAAAATATTAGCTGCTGTCTTTTTTGTGATTCCTGCCACATAGCCTAGCAGTGCAGGCGAAGCAGTGTTGATGTCCACACCGACAGAATTCACCGCTTCCTCAACTACGTTCCCTAAGGCTTTTGCAAGCATGGCCTGGTTTACGTCGTGCTGGTACTGCCCCACTCCAATAGACTTGGGGTCAATTTTCACCAATTCAGCAAGAGGGTCCCTCAGCCGCTGGGCAATAGAAATTGCGCCGCGCTCCAGCACATCATAGCCAGGGTATTCTTCTGCGGCAAGTTTTGAGGCAGAGTAAACACTTGCGCCCGCTTCGTTCACAATTACATACTGCACTGTGCGATGAAGGCTCTTTATCGCATCCGCCACCAATTCTTCCGCCTCGCGGGAAGCGGTCCCATTTCCTATTGCAATAACATCAATTTTGTGCTCTTCAATAAATTTTACTAATTCGTCATGTGCAGATCTCTTTTCGAGATGAACTACTCCATATCCCAGGATTTTGCCGAAAGAATCAATGGCGGCCATTTTGCATCCATTTCTGAATCCAGGGTCAAATCCTAGGATTGTCTTTCCGCGCACGGGAGGAATCATAAGAAGTGAGCGAAGGTTGCGCGAAAAAACTCGAATAGCCCCTTCTTGCGCTGCCTCTGTCAAAGACGAGCGCATCTCAGTCTCAATTGAGGGCATGATTAGCCTCTTGTAAGCGTCCTCGACAGCGCCTCTCAGATAAACGCTTGCATTTTCTTTAAGGATTCTGCCATTTAGGTAGGCGACTACTTGTTCTGCAGGTGAATCGAGCGAAACTTTTAGCGCCTTTCGCTTCTCGCCGCGGTTGATGGCAAGGACTCGGTGCCCTGGCATAGATATAAGAGATTCCGAAAAACTGTCGTACATGGCGAATTCTTCGCTTTCGTCCAGCGCGTCTTTTGAGCGGACTGTCCGAATCGTTGCGTTGCGCAGCGTTATGTTTCGGATTGTTTTGCGATATTCTGCATTTTCAGAAATATCCTCTGCCACGATGTCGCAAGCCCCCAAAAGGGCAGCCTTGAGATCGCCCACCCCCTTGTCACTATCCACAAACTGAGCTGCAAATGTTTCCAACTCGCTTGTCAAAAGCGTTTGCTCGGCTATTGCCTTTGCCAGCGGCTCAAGGCCCCTCTCCTTTGCCATCGTTGCGCGCGTTCTCCTTTTGGGCCTATATGGCAGATAGAGGTCTTCCACTTCTTTTAGCAGTGAGGATGCGCGTATCTTTGCTGCAAGCTCGCCCGTCAGCTTCCCCTGGCCTTCAATTGCTGCGATTACTTCCTCTTTGCGCTCTTCAAGGCTCTTAAGGTAGTTCAGCCTTTCTTCAAAAGCGCGCAGCTGCTGGTCGTCCATGTCGCCAGTCATTTCCTTGCGATACCGAGATATGAAAACGATGGAATTCCCCTCTTCAATGAGCTTAGCCGCATTTTCGGCTATAGCAGGGGCAATGCTCATTTCTAGCGCAATTTTCTCCAGTATCTGTTGCATAAATCCTCGTTATTTATCAGTTTAGTCGATCATATAGTATACTGCGGCTTTTGCCAATAGGCAAGTTGAAGTTATATTTTCTCCTCATAGCCAATAGAATGGAGAAGGACAAAACTTTAGCCAATTTTGAGACGTTACGGAGGGCGTTCAATGGATAGAATTAATCTGAAAAATGTAGCCAAGCCGCGAGGCGTGGACTGCAGCATGGAATATGAGGAAAACTCAGACAGCGTTCAGTTTTACATAAAGCTGAAGTCCAGGGCGCCCGGAGAGTTTGCACTGGTTTTTCGCAAGGCAGACAATGCCACATACACTGCTGCCATCATTGCTTCCAAGCCTGTTACCATTCCCGTAAAAGTTGAGCGCCAAAAGATTGCTAGTGCAGTCGAGACCGAGCTCGTCAACATCGAGACAGAGGAAGTGGTCTTCACTTCCGACTTTGCTTTGGCGCAAACAACAGCTGCTGCGCCCTATCCAGTCCAGCAGGCCGAGCTTTCAGCATCTTCCGCTCCAGAAATGGCACCAGATCCAGTGCAGGCGCCTGAGTTGTCCGCTGCGCCAGATCCAGTGCCTGCAAATGCTCCAACAGTGCAAGATCCGCCTGTCGCCGCAGTTCCAGTATATGAAAAGCGCGCACCCCAAGAAGTGTCCGAAATGGAAGCCATGAAGGAATTCTTCCAGGAGACAGAGGACGCATTTGCCAGCGCAGCGGAAGAAGAGAAGCTGTCAATTGAGCAACGCAACGCTCCGCAGGAGAGTGATTGCCCGCCCGAAACGGTGATTGAGCCTGAAACTACCGCCATTGAAGATTTGGCTGAGCAAAGCGCTTTCAGCGACAATGATCTTGACGATCTCTTCAGCCAGTTCGAATTGACAGAGCCGCAGGCTGTTGCCGACTTCTATGAAAATGCGGCTCCGCCGAACGAAGATGGATTTTTGGATGAATTTGAGGATGAAGACGCGTTTTTTTCAGCATTTGAAAGCGAAATAAGCTTTACAAGCGATGCGGCGGATGGAGCGCACATCATAGATTTCACCCCGTATTTTGACGATGATTCGCCGGAAGAGGATGCTTCTGTCAAGCTTATCAATGAGGATCCATATAGCTTGCGCCAGTACTTTCGCCCTTTTGGCGGATTTGCCTCCCCTACAAGAAATAGGGAGTTCTACTCAATGGACGATTCTCTTCCTGGCTCTGAAAAGCTTCGCGTGCTCCTTAACGGCTACAATGTCCCTCTCGCAACCCCTTTTCTTGAGTACAAGAACGTTTCCGTCGAAGGGGAGAGCCTGCCTAAGAGGCTAATTGGCGTTCTGCGTGCCGACAATTCACCAGAGTATTTCATTTTTGGCTGCCTCGGCTATAACCGGCCCACAGACCAGCCTTTTATGGGTGCAACTGGATTTGTCTATTTTGAGCAAATGGCGCAAAGCAGCCTAGGTTACTGGATATGTTATGTAAATGCCAAGACAGGAAAGATATCCCTTCCAATAAAACCAAAAAATTATGAATCGGAGCAATAAGGCTTAAAGCCCACGCGAGTGGGCTTATTTGTATGCAATTATAAACCTGTGCGTCTCTTTGGTTAGGTATTAGGTATCAAACTAGTTTTCGTCTATAATATCTATATTCTTAATTGAAAGAGGCATATTTCCATGCATTTGGAATTATTTAGAGTAGGGCCCGTAACTATTTATAGCTACGGTTTTTTGACAGCAGTCGGCTATCTCTTGGCTGTATGGATAGGAAATATCAGGGCAAAAAAGTTGGGGTTGAACCCTGACATTATATTCAATATTTCGCTTATCGTTCTTGTTTTTGGATATGTCGGTTCAAAAATTTTGTATTATATTACAATTCTCCCTCAGATAATACAAGACCCATCACTTTTGCTGAATCTTAGCAATGGATTTGTCATGTACGGAGGCATTGTTGGAGGCCTCCTGTCCGGGTATGTGTACTGCAAAATGAAGAAAGTCAGCTTTCTTGCCTACTTTGACGTAATCGTTGTATCCCTCGCACTTGCCCAATCAGTTGGGCGATTGGGCTGCCTAATGGCAGGATGCTGTTATGGGAAGCCAACAGCCCTTTGGTTTGGTATCACTTTTCCATCTGGTTCGCTCGCACCGTCCGGATCGCCGCTG
>JAITGT010000053.1 GCA_031280495.1 Eubacteriaceae bacterium | reverse complement strand
AGCATGCTTGACAGATTTAGTTCCCTGCCAAACATGACGATGTTGGTCTCTATGGTCCGCACCAGGTACATGAACAGGAAATATCCCAGAAACTGGCCGGCCAGGATGCCAAAAACGGTCAGAAACGCGTTCTCTCGGTAAAGGTACTTTGAGACGTCGAAGTCGTAATACCCAACAACCTTGAGCGTCGCTATCTCTCTTAAACGCTCTGTGATTGTGATATTGTTCAGGTTATAGATAACCGCAAAGGCAAGGCACGCTGCCGAATATATAATAACAAGCACGGCTACGTTGATGCCCTCTGTGCTCTTTTGGTAGTACTCAAGGCTGCTGGAGACCCAGACCACCATGGCGACCCCATTTGTGCTGTTCATCTTCGTTGCAACGTCACGGACAGACTGTTGATCCGGGTTTGAAATATAAACGAGGTTGTAGTCCGGATCTTTTCCGGCAATCTCTTTGTAGGTGCTTGCCGACAGGTAGATGAAGTGGCCGGCATAGTTTTCGCATATTCCGGAAATTGGCATCTGAACGAGTTTTCCGTTCAAGTCAAATTCCATTTCGTCGCCTTCCTTAAGGCCAAGGAGCTCGGCCATCTTTTCTGTGATGATGCATTTTCCTTCTTCCAGCATGAGCGCTTGCTTCGTGATGCGGTTGCGCACTGTTATGATTTTTCTCAGCTGAGCTTCATCCAAGGGAACGCCAAAGAAAACAGCGTGCTCCACCTTTGCCCCGTCTGTAACAGAGGTGGTCATTCCATACATCGGGGCGTACTCTTCCACCTGGGAATCCGCTTCAAGCGTTGCCAGGATGTCTGCTTTGTTTTGCGGGGTTGCGCTGTCGCTCATGTACAGGACAAGATCGCTGTTGTTGAGTGTTGAGAATTGCCCTGCAATCGCCCCGACTGAGTCCTGGAGCCCGAACGCAGTGATGATAAGCGCAGCTGTCCCAGCGATGCCGATTACAGTAAGGACAAGCCTCTTCTTGTAGCGAAAGATATTGCGGTACATAACTTTTGTCCTAAAGGCAAGGTTCTTCCACACAAAGCGAATTCGTTCCAAAAGAATGCGCCTGCCTGGGACTGGCGCTTTCGGCTGCGAAAGGCGCGCCGGAGATTCCCTAAACAGCGATGCGCACCCCCACGCCGTCGCAACGAGCACAAGGAATGTGCCAAAGACGGCGCAAAAGAGCAGGTAAGGCCAATAGAAAGCGGTCTTAACGGCTGGAAGGCTGTAAAGCGCCCGGTACGCATTGATGATAATGCGGGGCAGGAGCTCAGAGCCAATAAAGAAGCCGCTGACCGATCCAAATGCGGAGGCAAACAGCCCATACAGCAAAAATGATATCCCAATAGACGCACCCGAGAATCCCATGGCGCGCATTGCCCCAATCTCAGTTCTCTTGACGTCAACCATTCTGGTCATGGTTGTCAGGGCGACCAATGCAGCGACCATAAAAAAGATAAACGGGAAAACATCGGAGAGGGCAGAGATGCGATCGCAGTCCTCTTCAAAGTTGCCGTATCCGGGGTTGACAGTGCGGTCGTTGACATACGAAGTGGACTTCATGGACTGAACCAGCGCCAGAAGTTCCAGCCCTTCCTCATACTGCCTTTCCCCGTTGGCTAGCTGGGCTTTTGCGTCTTGCAGCTGCTTCTTTCCGTCTTCAATCCTCTTTTCGCCGTCCGTGATGGCTTCACGCCCATTGGCAAGCTGTTTTTCCCCACTAGCCTTGCCCGAGTCGTACTGCTTCACGCCATTGTTGTAGTCTGCCCACCCTTGCTGGAGCTGGCGCTCGCTTTCGGCAATTTGCGCCTGGTATTTCCCTATCTCAGAGTTGTACACCTGGTTTATGGTGTAGTTGTTCGGGTATCCCAATGCAAAGACCGGCTCCATCTGGCGCTTGGCGTCGTTAAGCTGCTGCAGGCCTTGGTTGTACTCAGCAAGCCCCTGCTGATAGACAGGCAAGTTTTGGTTGTATCCGTCTATGTATCTCTGGCGAATCGCTCCGGAAGTGCTGTTGATCTGCCTTTGAGCGTTTTCAAGCTGCTTGCGGCCTTCTTCAAGCCTCTTGTACCCGTCCGCAAGCCGGGCTTCACCGTCTTGAATGTCTTTCGTTATCTGGGCAAGCGTCATGCTGCCATACTGCGCAAGAAGAGGCTGATAGGAGTTTATGCTTTCCTGCAGCTGCTGTTTCCCTGCCGCCAAATCGATCTCGCCCTGCTGCAGCTGCGCTAGGCCGCTGTTAAGCTGGTTGCGGCCGTCGGCAAGCTGGCTCTCCATCTGCGCCTCGTTGCTGGCAACCTGCTTTTTTCCGTCTGCGACCTCTTTTTCCGCGTTGGAAATCTCTTTCTCGCCGTCAGCGATTTGCCTTTTGCCGTCTTCAAGCTGCGCCAAGGCGTCGGAAAGCGTCTGGCCGGCGATCATCTCAATTTCATCGTCTCTCGCTTCAGCCCGGACTTCCATAACCTCAACAAGCTTTAGGCGGCATTTTTCTGCATAGTCCGCATATTCGGGCGAAAAGCAGTCGAGGCTGTCCGCGCCTTGAAGCCTTACATACATCTCCGTGAAGGCAGGCATGTCGAAGCACTCTTCGTTGACGATGACAAATCCAGTGACCATGCCGTTGCCTATGGTGGAAGTGCCTCGCTCAAACGCCATATACATAGGGCTTCTTACAACGCCTGTCACCTTAAATTCCGAGTATTTAAGGGAATTATCGTAGAGCCCTTCTTCCGTTTGGATGGTTATCGTGTCCCCAATCTCCAATTGGAACAAATCCATGATATTGCGCTCAATGACGCACTCATCGTTGGATTTTGGCAGTTCGCCCCTCGTTAAGACAGGCTCGTTCATCCCATTCTTTGAGAGAGAGTGCACTTTGATGACATAATTTTCTGAACGCGTATGCAGGTATGCGTCCACAGTGTAGCCGCCTTCTGCTGCATTGACGTAATTCAGGGAGGAGACTGTGTCAATATCCCCCTGCACAATGCCCAGCGTGTTTTGGAGCTTTATGTCCATAAGGGAATTGGAGTCGAAGTAGGCGTCGGCGCTCAGCTTCATGTCCGGCCCAGAGCTTCTTAGCCCAGAAAACGCGGCTGATCCGAGAAAGATTATCATAAGGATGGAGAAGAAGCTGTTTCTCGTCCTCCAGATTTCCCGCAGGAAATCCCTAATCTGCATTTTTGACATCATTGCGATAGTGTCTGTCGCCTGCGGCAGGCCTTCCTAAAAAATTTGCTTTCTACCACTCGATCAAGCTTACATCGACCGGGTTTGGGTTAATAAATTGTTTAGACACAGTGCCGCTGCGCATCTGGATAACGCGATCGGCAATAGGCGTGATGGACATGTTGTGGGTGATAATGATCACGGTTGTCTTGAGCCTTTTTGTGATCTCACGCAGAATGGAAAGGATTTCTTTCCCGGTCGAGAAGTCCAATGCCCCTGTCGGCTCGTCGCAAAGCACTATCATGGGGCGTTTCACAAGCGCCCTGGCTATGGCTACCCGCTGCTGCTCTCCTCCGGACATTTGAGACGGGAAGTTGTCCATGCGATCTTCAAGCCCTACGCGGCGCAAAATCTCTTCCGAATCCAGTGGGTTTGGCGAAATTTCCGCAGCAAGCTCCACATTCTCAAACGCCGTAAGGTTTTGCACGAGGTTGTAGTGCTGGTAGACATACCCAACGCTCGAGCGCCTGTATGTAGTCAGCCGCTTTGAGTTGAGGCCGCTGACGCTCTTTCCGGCGACGAACATCGTTCCTTCGTCTGGAGACTCCATGCCTCCCAAAATGTTGAGAATTGTTGTTTTTCCCGCACCGCTTGGCCCGACAATGACTGTAAACTCCCCCTGCTCAATAGCAAAAGTGACATTTCTGGCTGCATAGAAGTTGTCGTCTCCGATTTTGTATGTCTTGCTGATGTTGTTGAGTTCAATAAAGCTCATTTCTTCGCCTTTGTACTAATTTTGTAGCAGCAAAACCTCGTCGGTCAGCCCGTTTACGATAAACGGCGCCTCCTTAAGAGAATTTACGCAGGAGTAAAATACGTCATGGGCGACAAAGTCGCCAAAGTATGCTGCGGTTCGGTCAACGAACGCTTTGGCCTCGATTTGCACCTTAGGCTGAGAGAACTGTACGGTATACAGAATTTTTCCAGCTATGCGGATAGCGGAGAGCCGGGCTCCCGGCCGGCCCAGCCGTTCTACGAACACGGAGGGGGTGACTGTCAGGCCCGCGAAGTTTCGTTTGATAGGAGCCTTAATGAGAGAAAACGAGTACTCCGCCTCTTCTTCGCCCTCTCTTTTTGCCACTTTGCCAGCAAACCTGGAACGCGGCACATTAGCAAGGTTTTGAACGCTTTCGCTTTCAGCGGATTTTGCGGCAAGTAAGAGGGCGAGAGGGCGCTCGCCGTCAAGATAGGCTTTCACCGCCTCCCTGCGCTCAACAGACGCGGTCTCCAGGCTTTCGTCAAAGCGGCGGATATTGTTCCATAATGTGTCGTCAAAGCTATACGAAAAATCAAAAATCGCGTCTAGCGTAAGGGCGCCTGCCTGGCCTTCGGCGGAAATGCCAAAGAAATCCCTCATGTCCCGGGAAATCGACAGGCGCGACGCTTCTGGCCCGCCTGCCCGATCTGCGCATTTAAGGAAAGACATTGTGAGGATTCCCTCTAGGCTTGCCCCTTTTTCGCTGGCGAGTTCGCCCAATGCAACAGTGTCCGATTCGGAAATCTCCCCGCTCGAAAAATACGTCTCGCATTCGCCACGCGCCGCATAGCCAACAGCCCCATCGGAATTTTCCGAAGCTTGCGCTATTGCCCATCCTGCCCTGCCCAATGCTGCAGACATGCGCATAAACGCCAGGCGCGCCGCCTTAGGGCTGGCGGCGCCTGAAAAGCGAGGCAGCAGGCTTCTCAGCTTCTTTCGGTCAAGGGCAAATTCGCTTGCCTTGCCCGCCTCTTCTTCGCTGCCCACAGTCCAGCCAATAAGCAGTGAGACAATTCGGGAAAGCCCCTCTGAGTCTGCAGCAGCTGGGTGCGCAAAGACGGCAATCTCAGTTTTCTCCTGCCCATGGATCAAGGCAATGCGCGCCAGAGGGCCAAAGCTTGCACTGAATGGGATAGAGATGCCGTTGCGAACAACTGTGCGCGCTTCAAAGCGCGCATCTTCGATCACAAGGGCAAGGGGGGTTGGCAGGCCCTCAAAGCATAGCCTGCCTTTGGAATTGAAAAGAATGCGGCTATTAAGGGCAGGAAATGCCTGCCCCACTTTCTCGACCGCCTTTCTCAGCTTTGAAATATCCAATGGCCCGTCCACCTGAACGGCGAGCGCAAGGACCGCGTCGCTGTCCAGCGCTGCGGCGCGCTCATTTGGCGAAAGCTCTCTTTGGAATGGCTGATCGGCCATTGCTCCCCTTTCCCTGCCCGAACGGGCTAGATAGCCGGCGTAATTTGGTACTTTGGAAGGTAGTCTGGATTTACGCCGCAGGCTTCGGCCATACGGGCAAACTTTAAGACGGCGGCGCCGTCGAGCAAGGCTTCAGCTATTTGCGCGACGCGCCTGTTTTCCGGTTTTTCAAATATCGTTCCAATTACCCAGTTGTTGAATGCTCCCATCGACGGGCCGCACATGATCATCATATCCATCTTGCGGTCCTCATTCCCTTCAATGGCCCATTTCACTGCCAGGCCTATATACCAGCGAAACATAAGGGCCATCTTTACCTTTCCAAGGACTGCTGCTGCCTGAAGCCTCATTGGGTTGTTTTTCTTGTAATAGTCTTCGCACTCCTTCCAGACGTCCTCGACAGACATCTTAAAGAAGTTGTTGATGATGCGTTTGCGCAGCTTTTCCGGCACTTCGTCAAACGAATTGTACATAGTGTACGTTTGATAGAGAGTCAGGCCGTTCATTGGCTCCATCGTGTTCTTTCGAAGAGCTTGAACCTTGACGCCCATTTCAAAGGCGTCTGGGCCAATGGTCATAATGACGTCGCCCATGGCTACTGTGGAAAGAAGCTCTTTGACATAGTCAGAAGTCCCCGCCTCCACGCATGATTGGTGCACAGAGCCAGCGACCACATAGGAAGCCCCCATGTCAAAGGCTGCCACAATGGACTGCGGCGTGGCGATGCCGCCAGCTGCTCCAATGCGGATCCGGGTCTGGTAGCGCTGTTTGGCCATTACGAAGTCGCGGATGGCAATGGCGGCGGGCAAAATTGAGACAAGCGGCCGGTTGTCGGTGTGCCCTCCGGAATCTGCCTCCATTGTGATGTCGTCAGCGACTGGCACAAGGGTGGCAAGCCGCGCCTGCTCTTCTGTGATTGCGCCTTCTTTGAGCATTGACTCCACGATACTTGGCTCTGGCGGCTGCATGAAAGCCATTGCGACTTCCTCGTGCGAAACCTTTGCAATTATCTTGTGCGTGCGCTCTATTTCCCCGCCAGGGCCTTGGCGAAGGCCCGACACGCGGTAATACAGCAAAGCTTTTGTCAGATTGATGTATGCAGACGCCTCAACCGCGCCAACGTTCTTTTCTACGAGCAGTTTAGCGAGGTTCAGCTCGGCGATCGGGTCCGTGATGTTGTTGAGCATGTTAACGCAGTAGGGCCTGTCGCCTACTTCTGCCTGAATGCGGTCAATTCCCTCGCTTACCGTTTCCAAGCTTAGCCCGCCGGTTCCGTAGGATCCCAAACAGCCCGCCTTGGCAAGAGCAATCACCATTTCTACGGAAGAAATCCCGTAAGCCATGGATCCGCCCATATAGGCGTACTTGGTCTTGTAGTCTGCTCGAAATGCAGGATCTCCAAGCGTTTCGGCTTTAGGGATGGGCAGCGTGTAGTAAAGAGAGTACCCATCCATAGTGGACGCCAGTCCTGACTCGCCTCCCACTGCGGCGCACAGCGCGCCGCCGGCATCCACAATATAAGCCTCGTTGCCCGCGTTCGCAAGAATCTGCGCATCGGCGGGGCCAACAAGGCTCCCGCCGCGCAAAATAAATTTTGAATTTGCCATTTGTCTCCCCTATTTCTGGCAGACTGTAACCCTTCGGGCTTCCCAACATTCACGCTTTGCCAGTATATACAGGCATCAATGGCGTATTTTGAATACGCCATTTCTTTCACCCTTTTGTCTAGGCAGACCGCGAATCCTTTAGTTTTTTTGGCATTTACGCCTTGCCAGCATATACGGGCGGCAATAGCGTATTTGACTCTGCCATTTCTTTGAACCCATTATTCCAGGCAGACCGTAAATCCTTCGGCCTTTCCAACATTCACGCCTTCCCAATATATTCGCGCGTCAATGACATAAATCGTGCGCTCCTCAATTTCCTCAATGTCGCGAATTGTTATTTTATAAGTGATTGTTGATTTGGTTGGGCGAATTTGTCCACGGAAAGAAGACTTTATTGTTCTTTTCATAATTGGGTAGACTCTCCGGTTTTTTGCCTTGAGCACATAACCGGTATGCATGAACATAAAGAATTCCGCCTGGACTATTGCCTCCATTAAGAGGCTGCCAGGAAATATTGGATCGTTGAGGAAGTGCACTTTAAAGGCCCAATAGTCTTCGTCAATGTCGCATTCTGCAATGATTTCGCCATACCCAAACTCTCCGCCCTGCGCGTCAACTTGGATGATGCGGTCAAGAAGCTTGACTTTTGGCAAGTTCGCTCGGATAAATTCCTGGAATTCAGGATCTCTTGGGTCGATGTAGTCGTCGATGGAATTCTTGACCAAATCCATGTCAAACTCTGGAATGAAGCGTTCAAAGTCCCCACGGTAGTAATCGTTCAGCTCGTCGTCTGTATAGGCTGTCCGCTCCACTTTTTGGATCGGCACGCTCCTTATTGCCTTCTTGACAAAAGGCACTGCATTGCGCTTAGGAGCTTCAACGATGCCCCTGCCAGCGCTTAGGTCCTTCTCTGTGAAGAAGCCGCCGATGCCATTGAGGGTGAGAACGAGCCGATCATCCACATAGACGTTGTAAGTGGAGATAACTAGGGTCGATCCGCCGCTCTTGAGGAAACTGGTGATTTTGTACACGCCTCGGAAAGTCTGCCCTATTTCAGGAATATCAGAATGCAGCGTAGCGTTCGTGTCCACAATTCGAAAACGAAGGGTGCCTCCTGATATTTCGTCAATACCCATATAAGCGACAAGGAAAATGCCTATTTGCGCAGATTCAGTCAGAAGGATATAGGAAACATTTGACTGCTCTGCAAACAGAGACTCTTCCGTGATGTCATACTCAAACTCGATGGACGCTGGCTTCAGTTCGCCAAATTCGGCGTCAATGGCTGTGATGCGGGAGACAAACAGGAATGGGGGCAGCGGCATGCGCGCCCGAATCTTGTAAGAATCCACTGTTTCATACTGCGGTCCAAGGACGGCAGACATAGAGTCGCGGGTCATCGTGATGATTTGGTCGCGATCCCAGAGGCAAGGCCTCTTTTCAGGCACTGGCAGAGCCTGAGGCTTTCCGCTTTGCTCGCGCAGTTTCCGTGCGATGTCGTCTAGAATTTGCTTCTCGCTGTTTAGGTAGGCAGAATAGGCCATGGCCCTGTTTCCGATGGCCCGATAGCCCATTTGGGCAAGCGCAGCCGCCGACTTGGGAAGGGCAATCTGTTTTCCCTCACTGGCTATTTCCTTTGCGGCTGGCACAGCGGCAATGGGGCGCGGCGGCTCCTTGAGCGGATCCTTCGTTATAGTGTGCCTTACCCCCTTAAGCGCTTGGGCAGCGGCTTCTTCCGTCTTCTTTTGAACGCTATTGGCAGTCTGTGCCGCCTTTTCCTGTCCGCTGCGCTGTGAGTCTTGCGCCAGTTTTTCGGTCACAGCGGGTTCATTTTGCCTTGTTGTCTCATTGGAGGCCTCTTTCGCCTCTGTGTTGGCTTCGCTAAGGTTCATGGCTTCTGTTTCGCTGGCTTCCCCAATAGCCTCCATCAGGCCCCGCACCGTGGCTAGCGCGTGGTCTTCTGCAGAGTTGAGAGCCGCAGGGCGCACGCCCTCTGCCTCCTCAAAAATTTTGGCGAGCCGCTCCCTTGTATCTCCTAGAATGTCGAATTCCGAGTCCGCCGTCATATAGTGCTGCATGCTCATGTGAATTACATTGATGAAGCTCGGCTTGTCGGTAAATCGAGGCTCAAAGCTAGACGTCACGCTGTCCGGGGAATAGCCATGGCTGATGAGCTTGGCTGCTGTGCGGACAAAATGCTCTTCCGGATCATGGCTGGAAGGATACATCGAAATGAGCAGATGCCCCCTTCCCCTAAAAGTGTTCTCCGCCCATCGGCTGCAAATTGCGTTTGCGCTAGTGTCGATGTAAAGCCGGCCGCCGGCCGCATAAGTGGCTTCAAGCATGTCATAAAAGTTTACTGTCTCGGTGAAAATGTTTTTGATTTCATCCACCAGGTTGTCTTTGCCGGGATCGATGGGCTTTGCCGTAAACCCGTCGTACAGGGTAAAAGGAAGCGCAGGCTTAAAGCGCAGCTTGCGCCCAAGCCGAAGTGCCGTCGTTTCGGAATATACGGCTTTTGCGATTGGCGTATGGCTAACGGGGGCCTCGTGCGTTAGCTGCGCAATGCCGTGAAATTTCTTAAACACCCTTTGAAGTGCGGCCTCGTCTCCGCTTACGATGGCGTCGCGCGGGGATCCGGCTATGGACTCAAAAACCAAATCTTCCTCGTCGAGGAGTTTCTTGAGTGTTTTGCGGTCGCCAGACACGTAATAGGATTTCCATTCGGACACTTTTGACGGAAGATAGTCGTTTGCAACTGGATCTACGTCATGCATAAACTGCACAAGCGCATAAAAATCATCCAGAATCGCGTGCCATTCACCCTCGCTCTCCACAGCAATGTTGTCCGTAGCCAAAATTGCTGCAAACTCTCCCATGCTTGCGCCGATATAGAAGTCTCCCTGAATCCGAAATTTCTCCTTCAAGATTTCAAGGGCTGTGCGCACTTCAGCCAGCTCCATGGTGTTGCCTTCAAGAAATGAGCCCTTTAGCCCCTTGCCCGCCAGCTGCGAGCCATTAATGTAGCGCTCGTAAAAACCTCTAAGATCTGGAAAGCGAAAGAGAGTTTCAAAGAACTTTGCGGAGTTGAACAATTCTCCCGGCGGGAACATGCAAACCGCTTTAGCCTGTGGGCCAATAGGCTCCCCTGTTAGGTAGCTTCCCCCAAAACTCTCCCAGCTAAACCCGTCCCTTCCCATTTGGGAAGCGGAGGCTTTTGCCTGCTCAATTTCGGAAAGCAGGGATTCTTTGTTGTGCGCGATAAGGCATAAAGTCAGATCCTTTTCCCTTTTTGCGGCATGCTTTTTCCATGCGTCCTGGATAGCGGGGTTGATTTCCCTTTTCTTTGCGAGCGTTTTTTCAAGCTCGCCGAGCTGCACCGCGAATTCCTCTGGGGAAGAGCCGTTGACCGGCACAATGAAAGAGCGTGTTTTAAGTCTGCTTTTTAAAGAGGGCTGCGGAATGTATTCGCTGAGCAGGATAGAAGAGAACGTCCTGTCCGTCCCGAATGTCGGGAGCAGCGTTGAGCGCTTGCCGCCAAGGCGCGTCCAGGTTTGGTGCCTGTTTTGGCTTTCCGCAAACTTGATTTTGTTGGAGAGCATGAGAAGGTGCTTTGCCATTGCAACGGCAGCGCCAAGCCCGCGGGCAATCCCGCAGTGCCTTTCCACGGTGTCGAAGACAAGCTCGTCCGGCTCTATTTTTTCCTGGAATTTGCCGCCCAAAAGGCTGTCTAGAGCCTCGCTTCCCTCTTTTGGCGCGCTTGCAGGAATTTCGACGTACCCAATTTGGCGCGCGCCCGCATCCTCAAGCGAGTCAGAAAGGCTAAAAGAGATTTGATCCTCATACGAGGAAAACCGCGCTCCGCCGGTGACGTTGACAGCGTCAATTGTGCCGTAGACAAAGTTTCCGTCAGCTTCCGCTTTTTCCGGTTTCTTTAGAACAAAGACAGTCGCGCCTTCACAGACGCCATACTCGTCTAGCAGTTCCATATTGTCCAGCAGCTGCTGGACGTATATATTTTCGACCTCTCCATTCAGTTCGACGGTCCCGACAACGACATTTTCCACAATGTCCTGGCTGAGAAGGTACTGCGCAATCTCCAGCGAGCGCGCAAAGCCTGTGTCGCCGTTCATCATGGCCATCGTTGGGCCTTTAAAGCCCCAATGGCTTGAGACGCGGCTTGCTTTAATGGATGGAATTATGCCTGTTACGCTGTCCGGCGTGTCCCGGAAGCCTTCGGTGTGGCGTATGATGCTGAAGACTTCCTCTACCTGCTTGTCTGACAGAAAAGTCCAGCTGTTTTTGAGGGAAGTAATAATGTCATCCCTCAGTTCCAAAGTGATAGAGAAGTTCAGTTCCGAATAGTCCTGGCTGATATTGATGAGGACTGCTGTCTTTGGGCAGTCCCCCTTGTCAATGCCGGCTTCCGAAACGGCTTCAGCGGCAGACTGCAAGGTCAAAAAGTCCTTGCGCATGAGATAGGCGTTGCCGCGCGCGGGCATTTTGAATTCAAGGTAGTCAAAATCGTAATCGTTTATATAAGTGCCCTTTGGCAAGTTTTTTATGCCAATTGTCTTTTTGAGGCGGGGATCGTCAATGGGAAATGTCCAGCGCTCCCGTTCAAGCTCCTTTACGGCAGTTGTGTCGGTGAGCAGGCTTTTGTAAAAGGCAGGCGTGTTCTTGAGATCCCCAATATGCATGCCAATTCCGACGACGGCCATCTTTGCGTCCTTTGCAAATGGCCGCCTCTTTTGCTGGTTGGCCGGATCCCCCTCCACATATTCGCGCACAACCATATGGCCATTTGTTCCTCCGAATCCAAAGGAGTTGATGGCAGCGCGCTTCACTGCGCCTTTTTTTGCCCACTCCCTGTTTTCCATGACAACGCGGTCTGAAATGGGGTTTTTCACATTAATGGTCATTGGAATTGTGTTCTTCTCCATCGCAAGAAGGACTTTTGCGATGGCTGCGTGCGTGGAGGCGGTAAAAAAGTGGCCTGTGTTCCCTTTGAGCGCCCCCAGCAGCGGCTGCGCCCCGCGCTTTCCGAAGAAAGAGTTTATGGAATGAAGCTCAACCAGGTCGCCGGCGAGGGTGCCAGTGGCGTGGCATTCCAAATAGTCAATATTTGTGTCAATGCCTTCTTTGTACGCGTCAACATAGGAAATCATCTGGCCGGTGGCATCCGGGGCAAGAATAGCCTTCCCGTTGCCGTCGTTCGACCATCCTACTCCTTCAATGACAGCATAAATATGGTCATGATCGCGCACGGCGTCTTCCAGGCGCTTGAGCACGAACATTCCCGCCCCGGATCCGCCGATTGCGCCTTTTGAGCTGCGATCAAGGGGGTTGGATGAGCCAGCGTCTTCCAGTAGCCCAAGTAGCTCCAAAAGCCCGCTGACCGCCTCTTCCAGCTGGTTGTAGCAGTGGGCGCCCGCTAGCATAATGTCCGCTTTTCCGCTCATGAGGTATTGGCTTGCGATCTTAATGGAATACACTGGGGAAGAGCAGGCGGCATTCAGGTTGAGGATTGGGCCGCCGAGAGAGTGTTTGTCCGCCACATAGACAGAAGGCTCTGTGTCGGAGATGAGCGCGCGGGTGGTGAGCTTGTTGGGGCCGCTGGAATACTCAAAGGTGAAGTCGTCGCGATCCAGCACGGTGCGGATGGAATTTTCGACGGACATTTTGAGCGGATTGGCGAAAAAAGGCGTGACTTCCTTGGAAGGAAGGCCAAATATGCCCAGAGCCATCCCTGTGCGGGCCATGGCAAGCTCGTTCCCATAGTAGCCGGCGTCTTTGAGGGAGGCGTCTACGATGTAAGCGGTCCATTTAAAGAGATCCCCAAGTTTGTCGAGCTCGGCGAATTCCTCGCCAGAGAACTTTGACTTAAAGAAAGCGTCCGACCCATCGGCGGGGATGCGTCCCCGCTCGATGGTCTTGCCGTAAAAATCGACTTTCTCAGTAAATGCCTCTCCGTCGATCATGTTCTGCCAGAAATTCTCTTTCGTTATATAGTTGGGGTAAAGGCACCCCATGCCTACAATTGCTATATTATCCATTTGGCGTTTGTGCCCCTGCTTTCTAGAGCGTCGCGAAGTGCTCGATGTGCTGATCTGTTGAATGGATGAGGAACTGGCTGTGCCCTTCTTTGAATCGGTAGCGGAACTGATCGGCAAACATCCTAGAACCCTGTTCGTAAGGCACCATTACAATATTGCGCGCCAATAGGATTGATTTGAGAGCTGGCGACACCATGCCGCCTTCCCATGGCCCCCAGTTGATTGCCATGGCAAAGGTGTTCGGATACACTTTGCGGAACTCGTTGACGAATTTGTTAAGGATTTCGTTTGCCAAAGTGTAGTCGGCCTGTTTTTCGTTTCCAAAGTACGCAGCGGCGGAACTAAAGACAGCGAGGTATTTGAGCTCTCTTGGCTCAATGTACTTTAGGCAGTTGTACAGGCCAGTGATTTTTGTGTCAAATACAAGATGGAAATCTTGGCTGGTCTTTTTGCTGATGTCTTTGTCCGCAATTGCTCCTGCGCCATGAATGATGCCCGTGATTGGCCCAAGTGTGGAGACGGCTTCCGATACGGCTGCGCGCACGCTCTTTTCATCGCGCACATCGCAGCAAATATAGATGGCCTTGACGCCTTGTTTCTCTGCCACAGCGAGATTTTTCTGTATTTCAAGCTGATTTAGGGCTTCTTTTACAGTTGCGTCCACTTCTTTGGGCTGCACTGCCTTGCCTTCTTCGCGCATTTTTGCAATTAAGAGAGGGCGAAGCTTGCTTGGCTCTGTCTCGCCATTCATCCAGCCTAAATCTTGGGTGATGCGTGAATGGCCGACAAGCGCCAGCTTAGAGCCGTAGTCAAGGCCGATGCGGAGGGCGGACCGGAACGTGACTCCCCTTGCGCCGCCAGTGACGAAGAATACGTCGGATTCGGTTGGGGCCGCATGCGAGGGCTCCAGGTCATAGTTCTCCCTAAGGCTGTTGACGTAGCGGTTTCCAATGGAGTCGCGCGCGACTTCATACACGCCGATTTCTGGAGCGAAAATCTCCTCAATGGCCATTTCCGCAGCTAGCTGGGGCGTCGTCTCATGGGCAATATCGATGGATTTGGCAAATGCGCGCTTATATTCGTGGTGCAAGGTCTTTGCCAAACCAGCATAGCCGGCTTGGAAGGAAGCCCCATTCCAGTCCACGCCCTTTCCGAGCATTCCGTCAATACGCGAGACAGTCATGAAGAACGGCTTGCCGTCCGCAGGCTGCGCGCATTTTCCTTCAAACAGCTTCGCGAATAGGAACACGGTTTCCAGAGCCTTTGCTTCCCTCTCGTCAAATATATCGATGACGTTCTTTTCAGTGTAGCGCGGGCTTGCAATATGAACAAAGCCGGTGATTGGCATTCCAAAGTCATTTTCAAGCGCGTCCAGAAGCGATGCAACAGCGTCTTCGCTTATGCTTGAGAGCCTATAGGCGCCTTCCGATGCTAGCTGCCAAGGCAGATTTAGGTAAGCTGCCTGATAATTGCGGCGGACCAGCTCTTCCCCTACCTGCGGGCTCACGCCAGCGTCGTCCATGGTGACGAGCACAAGGCCGCTTTCCGCGACAATGGGCTTTTGGGCCGGATCTGGGTGCTCAAGCTCTTTTAGGTAAATGTCATAGCGCTTGATGGCAGCGTCTGGCATGGAAGCCATCTCTCCCTCTACGGCCTGTGCGCCTGCGCCCGGTTCAATAATTTCGGCCTGCACTTCCTCCTCATCGGCAGCCGCCTCAGCCGCGCCTCCCGTCAAAAGGCTCTGCTGTTGGTACTGCTCTGCCATTTCCCGGTACTCTTCCGGTATTTCCATTCCTTCTGGAACCTGCCCGGATGTAAGGAAGGAATTAATGGTGTCTGAATCGAAGTGGACCGTCTCCTCGTCGTCTGGCGCCTCAGTGTTAAGCTTTTCTTCCAAAAATTCGGAGAATTCTTCTATTGTGTAAAGGCCTGCCATGGTCTCAATGTCTGTTTGGGTGAACCCTCTCTCAATTTCGTCGTTGAGCACGGAGAAGATTTCTACCCTTCGGATGGAATCGATTCCCAGATCGGACTCAATGTTCATGTCTGGCTCGATCATTTCGACAGGGTATCCTGTTCGGTCGCTGATAACCTCAATGATGCGCTCTTCAATTTGGTTTTTCGTGACGCCCATCACAAAGATGGATTCAGTGGCTGGGCCGACAACTTCCGCTTCAATGAGTTCGCCCGTCGCAACGTCCACTGCTTCGATTGCCTCTATAGCAGCTGGCGGCTCAGGCGCTGCCTGGATCTGCAGGTTAGGCGCCGGCTCTGCCTTTGGCTCTGCAGGCTGCGGCTTGGGCGCGGATTTTGCCGGCTCCTTAGCCTCGTCCTGTTTAGCAGCGGCTGCTGCCTGGACAGATATGGCCTCAGAACGGAAGCCGTACGCTTTCTCCTCCTCAGGCTGGGGAGCCGGCTCCTGGCGGCGCACAACCTGTGGCTTGGGCGGTTCCTCCTTGGCTTCCGGCAGCTGCGGAGGAGAAGGCGGCTGGGCGGAAGAAAGCCTAAAGGCTGGCCTTTGCGGAGGCAGCGACGCAGGCGACGGCTGGGCTGAAGGCAGCGCGGACAGTGAAGGGCCTTCGGCGCCAGAAGCTATGAGTTTTGACTGCTCTTCAAAGTAGGCGGAGTAGGCCTGCATGCTGTTAGACTGGAACAGCTCCATAAACTGAAGCATTCCGCCGATATTTTGCTCGGCTGCCTCCCCCGTCGCCTCAATGATCTCTTTCATCTTGCCCAGCTGCATTCCCTGAGACTGGGTGAACTGAGTAAACATTTCTTTGTTCAGCGCCTGTAGCCCATAGGCGCTTTCTAGAATAGGCAAAGTCTGATCGCCGTTGTCCATGATAATTCTTCCCTTTTCGATTTGTGTTATTTCTATCGCCTCTTCCGTCGTCTCAATCTTTGCTGCAGCTTTTTGCGGCTGCGGGGGCATGACTGCGGCAGGCTGTGAGGGAGCTTTTGGTTTCGGGGCCTCTGGTTTTGGCTCTTCGCGCTTTTCTTGCGCGCGCTGAGCCGCCGCTTCTATAGGCGCTGGGGCATGCGCTTCAGTAGGCGCCGCCTTTGCGGCCTTTGGCTGTTCGGCTTGCGCAGCCTCTTTTGGGGCCGGCAGGGCCGAAGCGGGCGCTTCGGCGGCTGGAATGGCTGCTGCAGAAGCTTGCGGCGCCGCTTCGCCCAGTACGCCTGGCGGCAGCGGCGGATCCGGCTTGTTCATGGCGTCGGCGATCTTCTGCTGCGTGTCGGCAAGCAGGAAGTGCAGAGGCGGAAGTGCATAGGTCCGCTTGTTGTCTGGTGGGGGCTCATAGTTTTCGTTCTGCGGCTTAACGTATGGGTCGGACTGGATATCGATCCCAATCACCTTTAGCTGCGCGCATGCGAGTTCAAATGCGTACAGGGAGTCTTGCTTTTTGTCTGGATTAAGGGAAACCGCTTTATGGGGCTTATTCTCCAATATTTGGTCAGCCAGCCCTGTCAGCACTTTGCCTGGGCCGACTTCAACAAAGACGCGGGCCCCGCTCTCGTACATATTGGACACGGAAGTGCTAAAGCGCACTGGGCTGACAAGCTGTTTTGCGAGGGAGCCTGCGGTCTCTTGGCTTCCGGCGTAGGGCTTTCCGGTCACATTAGCATAGACAGGCCTGCGCGGCTCGCAGAAGGCTACGCCTTCAAGAGCGGACGCAAACTCGTTTTGCGCAGACTTCATTGCTGGGGAATGGAAGGCTCCGGAAACCGAAAGCTCTTTTGCGAAGACGCCTTTCTTTGACAGCTCGTCGGCCAATGCCTTAATGGCTTCCGGCGTGCCGGCTACGACAGTCTGGCGCGGGCTGTTTTCGTTTGCGATGAAAAGGCCTTCCCGCCCTTCTATATAGGAAGCTGCCTGTTCCCATCCTGCCCCGACAGCGAGCATCGCGCCTGGGCTTTCCTTCTCAGCGGAGTCTATGGCGATTGCGCGCTTCGCAGCAAGCTCCATCAAGTCTTCCTCCCCCATCGCTCCGGAAGCATGGAGCGCGGCCAGCTCGCCAAAGCTGTGGCCGGCAAGGAAGTCTGGCTCCAGCCCGCGTTTAGCGAGGATGCGGCTGAGGCCTGCGCCAGTTGCGGCAAGCGAAAGCTGCGCGTTGGCTGTCTCGACAATTTTTGCGTCTTGTTCAGCGGGCTTTTCATTTGGAAAGAGCCTCGGGAAAGCAAATTCGCTGACCGGATCCCGCCCTTGGGCAATAAGCGCATTGTCTGCGGCTGAGAATGCTTCCTGCAGCTCTCGGTAAGCCATAGTCAGTTCGGTGAACATGCCCGCATACTGGCTTCCCTGCCCAGGATAGAGGAAAGCGACTTTTGCGCCTTTGGGCACGGACGCCTTTGAGGCATACCAAATATTGTTTTTATGCCATTCATCCAGTTTTTGGGACTCAAGGAGTTCTGACGCCTTCTCCAGCTTCTCAATGGCGTCGTCAACGTTGAAGGCGGCAAAGGCAATCCTTGGCCAGCTTTCTTCAATGGGGCTGTTGATAGCGACGGCCATTTTGTTGAAGCTGGCGTTTTGCGTCTCTTCTTTGAGGAGTTCGGCGTGCGCTTGCTGTATGGCTTCGGCAAGGGCCTCTTTGGTGTGGGCGGAAAGCACAATGGCGGATGGCGATGGCTGCACGCGCTTGAACGGCTGATCTGCGCCGGAAGGCCCAATATACTCCCGAATGATCACATGGAAGTTTGTGCCCCCAAACCCAAAGCCGCTTAGCCCTGCGCGCCTGAGAGGCTTGCGCTTGTTGACAATCCAGGGCCTAGGCTTGTCAGAAAGGTAGAAAGCGGAATTGCTTAGCTGGTTGCTTGGGTTTGTTACGTTGCTTGTGGGCGGCAAGGTGTGCTGCCCAACGGCAAAGAGAGTTTTGATCATTGAGGCCACGCCGGCTGCAAGGCGCGTGTGGCCGATCTGGCTCTTGACAGATCCAAGGGCAATCTGTTTTTTCGGCAGATCCAGATCCTTGACATATTCATTGAGCGCTTCCAATTCAACCGTGTCGCCGACGCTTGTTCCCGTGCCATGGGCCTCTATGTGGCCAACAGTGGATATGTCTATGCCTGCGTCTTTGTATGCGCGGTCCAATGCGAATGTCTGCCCTTCCTTGCGGGGAGCAAAGATACTTTTTGCCTTGCCGTCGGAAGAGGAAGAGATGGACTCAATAACGCCGTAAATGTGATCGTTGTCCCTCTCCGCGTCAGCCAGCCTCTTAATGACCAGCATGCCTACGCCGTCTCCCAAAAGCATGCCATCTGAATCTTTGTCAAAGGGGCGCGCGATGTTGCTTGGCGAAATGGCGGGAGTTTTGGAAAAGGCGACAAACGTGAAAGGCGTTGTGTCGATCATGACCCCTCCGGTGAGGACTACGTCGCAATCGCCGCACTGGAGTTCATTGATGGCCATTTTCATGGAAGCCAGGCTCCCTGCGCAAGCCGCGTCAACTACGCAGTTTGTGCCGTTTAGGTCAAAACGGTTGCCTATGCGGCCAGCAACAACGTTTGGCAGGTAGCCGGGGTTGCTTGCTTCGTTCCACTCAATAGTGCCTTCCCTCATGCGCTCCAAAACGCGATCAACCAGATACTGCGGCACATGCGAGTTTTTCATGATAGCTTCCACGTTCTGGGTCTGCCTGTGGCTGAGCAGGTAAGAGCTCTTGCCAACGGAGGCAGACAGGATGACGCCAGCTTTCTCTTTGTTGAACTGCTTTGCGCCGTCGCCAATGAGCCCTGCATCAAGAAGCGCCTGTTTGGCGACGAGGAGCGCGAAGAGCTGGTCTACGCAGATGGACTCCATAATCCGGGGTGGTATGCCGAATTCAATGGAGTTAAATGTTGCGTAATTCATCAAGCCTGCGCGATAGCCATATGTTTTGTCTCTAGCGAGAGGGTTGGGATCATAAAACTCGCTTAGATCCCAGTATGAGTCGGGAATGTTTATTGTGCAGTCCCTAGCGGAGAGAATGTTGCTCCAGTATTCGGAGACATCCATTGCGCCAGGGAAGTACCCTCCCATTCCGATGACCGCAATTTCTGATTTCATGTTGTGTCGTTGCTCCCTAATAAAGTGTATTGTGTTTTGTGCTCTGCGTCGCCGGCTTTGCAGTCAGGAAAGCCGGTGGGGATGGCTCAGCCAAGCCGCATGGGCCGATCTCACTCAGGCGGGCAATGCGCGCGACATGCCGCATCCGAATAAAAGCTGCCCAAAAGCTCTTTAAGCCATTTTTTGTAATAATTATTTTATGTTTTACATATTTATTAAGCTTTCAAACGGCTTAATAACCTAATAATAACAAAAACAAAATGATAAGTCAATATTACATTGTAATTATTAGAACAATCCAAATCTGTTGATTGCTGTCTTTTTTATATAAAAAATTAGATTATAAAGGATTTCTGTGTGCTATCGCTAACATATGAATACAATATTATATAGAGTTTCTATTATAATATAATGTATTGTGTTATTTAACGATTATATCCGGCACTATATAACCATAAATACAGCTAATGAACACATAGAATAAATATCTACGGCCGATTCAACGGGAAAGTGCCGGAGTGCAACTCGCTTTCAGTGTATTCATATAATATAATATTATAAATATTTGGTAATTACAATTACGTTGATAGCTAAATTTATTTCCAATAATGTAAGAATTTTACGTTTGTCCAATATTCCACATATATTATAATATATATGGAATATATAATATACTGCCTATAGGAACCCTTCGGCCCCCCACAGGCAGCTATAGAAGGGCAGCGAGGCAGTGCCCTTCTTTAGGCTTATATTTTTGATTTAGGTTTGGCCAGCAGGCTTGCCAAGTAGCCAAATCCGATTGCCGCGCAAACACCTGCTGATGTCGCGGCCAGGCCCCCCGTAAATATGCCCAGAAACCCATCCTTGTCAACTGCTTCGAAAGTTCCTTTTGCAAGCGCGTATCCAAAGCCAGTGAGCGGAACGGTGGCCCCGGCCTTCCCAATTGCGACAATGCTTTCGTAGAGCCCGAATGTTGTCAAGAACACGCCGGCGACAACATAGATAACCAATATTTGGGCGGACACAAGCTTCGTGTGATCCACAATAAACTGAGCGATTGCGCACAGCGCGCCTCCGACCAAAAAGACATATAAATATGAAATCAATTTTCCACCCCCCCTGCGCGCGATTCAAAAACAATGGCATGGGCAATGGCTGGAATAGTCTCCTTTTGGTTTGAAGTGAGGGGAGACATAAGCGCGCCGGTGGGGACAAGCATGACTCGTTTTAGCTCTCCCGCAGCAAGTTTTGGAAACACATACGCCGCAAACACCGAAGAGGAAGAGCCAGCGCCGCTTCCGCCGCTGTCAACAATAGATTGATGGCTTGTTTCGTAAATCATTCGCCCGCAGTCGTTGAAATTTTCAAAGTCGGCGTATCCTTCGCTTTGAATGAGTTTTTTGCATATGTCATAGCCAACCGTGGCAAGATCTCCCGTCAGAACGAGATCATAGTCTGCGAAAGATGTTTTCGTGTCTTCAAAATGCGTCAAAATGGTCATTGCCGCTGCCGGCGCCATTGCAGTTCCCATGTTGGCAAGATCGCTGACGCCAAAATCGACCACTTTGCCGATGGTAATTGCAGAAAGGCGGGGGCCCTCCCCCCCCTCGCGAAGAAGCGCGCAGCCCGATCCCGTAACAGTGCGCTGCGCTGTTACCGCGCTTTGAACGCCTTGCTCCAGCGGGGTGCGGTATTGCCTCTCAGCCGTGGCATAGTGGGAGCTGGATGACACCATGACCCGCGAGGCGGCGCCAGCTTCAAGCGCGCATGCCCCTATCTGCAGGGATTCACCAAAAGTGGCGCATGCATTGTAGGTTCCCCAATAGGGCCTGTTTATTTCCCGAGCGGCAAAGCTGGTTGCCACAATTTGGTTGAGCAGGTCCCCCCCCACAAACAGATCAATCTCCTGTTCGGACATGCTTGCTTTTTTTAGCGCATAGCCATAAGAAAGCAGCTGCATGTTCGTTTCAGCTTTTTCGAAAGTGCACTGGGCATAGTCGCCATCTGAGACAATTGCGTCAAACAAGTGCCTAAGCGGCCCTGAGCCCTCAATGGGCCCAACAACGCTTCCAGCTGACGCGACGCAGATTTCTTTTTCAAATGCCAAAGTCTGGCTTCCAATGCGCCTAGCCATCAGCGCCTCGCCAGCGTGGACAGGAAATAAACAAAGCCCGCAAGCCAGCTTGAAACCACTCCGTAAACAATGACAGGGCCGGCGACCTTGAACATCATTGCGCCGACGCCAAACACCATTCCCTCAGTGCGAAACTCGATTGCCGAAGAGACAATGGAGTTGGCAAAGCCGCTGATGGGAACATATGTGCCAGCTCCCGCAAAGCGGCCAATCTTGTCAAATATGCCGGTGGCAGTGAGGATTCCAGTGATTAGGATGAGAAGGATCGTGCAGTAAGCGGATGCATCCCCCTCCGAAACGCCATATCCCTGAAGCCAGTCCCGAAACAGCTGCGCAAACATGCAGATGCCGCCTCCTACGCAAAACGCTTTTGCGAGCCTGTTCAGCGTCTCCACTTTTGGCTTGGAGCTGTCTTTCGTCTGTTCAAAAGCCTCTTTAAGCCGGTTCTGGCGGCTTAACTGGCGAAAGGCTTCTGCTTTCCGATTTTCTTCCATGTTGTCTTGAGCCTCCTTGATGGCATAATCTATCGAAAAAAGAAGAAATATAGGCTTCCCGCCACTCTGCCCATAGCCAAAGAACAGAGGAGCAGCGGAATGGACACCTGGCTTTTTCTCTTTGAGCGCACGATGGGCACAATCCCTATCACATCAGACAGCGACGCTGTGAGGAGCCCCACAAAGCATCCAAACAAGAGTCCTGGCAGCGCTGCGGCGCAGGCTGGAAGATTGACGCGTGCGTGAAACAGGTAGCCTAGGCAGGACGAGAGGGCGCCGCATGTGGCAGTAGCCTCCAGCTTTGTGTCAAAGTGCCGATCGGTTGAGTACTGCCTGAGGCAGGAAACAAAGTCAAAAATTGCGTAAATTGCGAGAAGGGCTGTTCCGACAGCCACACCGCCAGAGAGGCCAAGGATTGCGAGCATTGCTTTTGCCGCCATCAGCCTTTTCCGTTCCCAGATGTTTTCTCGCTGTCAATCTTCTCCCTAAGAAAGTCAACCATATTGGATTGGTAGTCATTCATCTTCAGGTCTATCGGAGAAGGTATTTTGTGGCCAGCAATTCTTCTGTTCAAGAAAAACAAATACATGCCCGCGCCCAAGCCAATGGTGTATGCGACATTTATAATGCGGTTAGCTGTCTCGGCGTCGGGCGACAGGATTTCGGCAAACTCCTGCTGCGTCTCCAGCATCCCCACGTCAAGGTGAAAATACATCACTGAGAGGGCAGAGCCAAAAAAGAGCAAGGCGTAAATGGCGCAGTTGACGGCTGCGCGCAGCCAAAAGTTCTGTTTGCTTTTCTTTTGAACCATAACGAGGACGGATCCAGCAGAAATGAGGCAGGCATCGCATTCAGGAAGAGCCTCTTTGGCCATGTCAAGCAGCTCCTGAGCGGTAATAGTCAGGTAAGTGTCCCTGTCCGCGCCTCTGTAAGCTGTTTTCCCTAGAAGGGGAGAAGTATCCAAGCCTTCGGAAAACACTTCACATACATCTTGAAAGAGAACGGGCGTATTTAGCCCGACAGAAAAACAGTTCTTTGTGGATAGGTAGATTTTGCCCATGACAGCGCCCCAATACTCTAGGAAATAAAAAAAGCAACTTTCCGTTGCCTTAGTTTTCGGAATCCTCTGCTGAATATGCGCTTTACAGCATATTTTTCTTCAGCGCTTCAATGATCTTTTTCTCCAGGCGTGAAACCTGCACTTGAGAGAGGCCAACAGAGCGCGCAACTTCGCTTTGCGTCATGTTTTTGACATACCTAAGCATGACTATTTTGCGGTAATCGCTGGAAAGCGTAGATATGGCGCTTTTAAGGGCCAGAACGTCGATTGCGTCCTCAATGGCGTTTTTTTTGTCCTCAATGAGCTCCTCATTTCGGCGGCTTTTTTCGCTATGATCTGAGCCCGCGGCATAGTCTGCCAGATACTCAGGCCTTTGGCAGGCTTCAAGGGCAGTTGCCACGTCTTCGTATGTCTCGCCAATTGCATCGGCAATGCTTTGGATTCCCGGCTCGACTCCATGGCTCTTTGTATATGTTTCGCTCTGCGCCCTAGCTTTTATATAGACGCTTTTGATGGAGCGGCTTACTTTGATGATGCCGTCGTCGCGAAAGTGCCTTTTCAGCTCGCCGTTAATAATGTAGACCGCATAGGTGGAAAAGCGCGTATTGTAGGAAAAATCAAAGTTCTTGATGGCTTTGATGAGGCCGATGGCGCCGATTTGAAACAGGTCGTCATAGGACTCGCTTTCGCTTAAATAGGTGTATTTCTTGATCAGGCTTGAGACGAGAGGCGTGTTGTTTTTGACTAATGTCTCCATTGCCTGCTTGTCGCCGGCCTGCGCCGCTTCAATTAACTCTCTGGAATAATACTTTTCATATGATTCAGACTGGACACTCATTCGCTTTCGCCTTTATTGTTTTGCTCATGATGACTGTTGTGCCATTATGTACTGAGGAGATCACGTCTATGGAGTCCATAAAGCTTTCCATGATGGTGAAGCCCATTCCTGAGCGCTCCAACTCCGGCTTTGTGGTAAACAGCGGCTCCCTCGCCTTCTCCACATCCGGGATGCCGCGCCCGTCATCGGTAATTCTGATAGAAATTTCGTCGCCTTCAATTATAGCTGTTATCTCCACAGTGCCGTTGGAATCCTCGTATCCATGTATGACGCAGTTGGAGACCGCTTCTGAAATGCTGGTCTTTATATCGGCAAGCTCTTCCAGCGAGGGGTTAAGCGGGCCGACAAAAGCGGAGACTGCCATCCTCGCCAGCGCTTCATTTTCGGAAACGCTTTTGAATTTTAAAGTCATGTAATTGTTCATCTCTGTCCCTCTGGATTTCTCTTGCGGCCATTCATGCAATGGACGGCAAGCCAACCATTTCCAATGCGTCGGCCATTGTTTCAGCTTCAATGAAAATATTGAGGACCCCCGACATTTTCAGTATTCTCTTGACTTGCGCCGAGCCAGCGACCACGATGGTTTTGCCTTTGCGCGCGTGAATCTGCTTATAGCGCCCAATAAGCAACCCAATGCCGGCAGAGTCCATAAAGCTCAGGCCTGTCAGATCGAAGATCGCATTGGATACCTCCTTTTTCATCAGCGCGAAATCCAGCTTTTCTTTGATGCTTTTGGCTACGTGATCATCCAGCTCCCCGCCGATTTCGGCGATCAGCGTATTTCCGCTTATCTCTGCTTTGAAGTCCATTTTACCCTCTTCTCATAACTTGCTGAAAAAGCCTTTCTTGTCACGCTTGTCCGCCTTCATTTTCAGCTGTTCGCGAAGTTCCACAATCTCGTAAGTTTTTTCCTTGACCTTGGCTTTAAGCTGCGCGTTCTCTTCAGTGAGCGCCTCCTTTTCTTTGTCGGAAATCACGTGTTTGAGCGACGCCATCTCGTCTTTTAAGAGGGAGACTGCCTTGACGAGCGCGAGGAGATCCTGCATGGACAGGCTCATTGCCTCAATCTGCATGCCAATGCTTTCAGGCAGCTTCGGTGGCTCCTGCGAATAGAATTGGTCGGGGGGATCTTCAAAGTATGAAACGGGCAGCGCGCTTTCCTCCTCGGCATCCTCCTCTTCCGCAGAAACGCTGTCAAGGATCTCAGCAAAAGTCTCGATGCGCGCAGGCGCCAGCGCGCCCTTAATTTGCGAATCAGGCGCGCCTGAGGCGCGCATTTCAAGAATCGTCTTAATCTGCCGCACTGTTTCTTCTGTATAATACTTGCGGTTGCCGGAAGTGCGAAAAACGCCCAAATCAAAAACATCTTCCACTTCGCGGATGCGAACAAGAGACGAGCCTAATTCTTCCGACACTTCCTTTGGTGTGTAAAGTTTTTCCATTTTTTGACCTCTGGCCTGATATCAATGGTATTTTATTCTTTATCCTATTTGAAAATCCCAAACAATTTGTCGATAGGAACAAATTTCATTGCACGCTTGAAAGCGCTGCTGAAACTACTGTCTGACGCTGTTTAAACCTACATTGATCAATAGTTTTTTGAAATCGCCCGATCGAAACGGCGCGGAAAATGCGCAGCCGCGAAAGAGCTGCAAATGCATTGCGCGACAGTGCAGCCAAGCGAATATATGCCTTTTTCTGAGCGCATCGCAAAACAGCCTCATTTTCGCGGGCAAAGAGGCTTAGATGCCAGCAAGGCATGAGTGGGCGCTGCTCCGCCTGCCAATGCTGCACAAAAAAAGAGCCGCATGCCCAGGAAATGGCGGGCAAAGGCAATTGGGAGGCAGCCGGCGCTCTTGCTGGCAGCTTCGCGGCAGTCGCCAGCCCTTCAGTTGCCTGGGCACAAAAGGGCGATCAGCCCGACCCAGCTGGCAGTCAGAGAAAACTGGCCTAGCTTTCTTTCGGAGCGGGGAAGAGGCAAATCCATGGCTGGCTGGCGACTCGCCAGCCAGACGGGAGGCTGCGTTCGGCAGAAAGCTGTGCAGCTTTTATGGCTGGACTGCGCCAAAAAAGAAAAGGCGCAGGCATTGGCGGAACTTAGGGCGGCGCAAAATGGGATGCAGGTTTTGCAGAAAGATGGAAAATGGATGCAAAAATACGTTTTATGCAAAATGCCGCAGGCGCTCTGCGGCATTTTGCATGTGCTGAAAACAAAAATCGGCAATGCGCCTATTCCCGCGCAAAAACGCCGCAAGCTTTTATAGCTCAAGGCTTTCTGAAATTGCCTCAAGGTAAAGCTTTACGCTGTCCAAATTCTCCTGCGCATCTGCCTTTGCCGGACTGGAAAGCTTTTGCGCGATGGAGGAGGCCATTTCAGCGAGTTTGGAGCGATAGGAGTCCGACGCCGAAAGGACGGGCCCTTCGCCAAATTCGTGGCTGGACAGATCCACCGAGGCCATGAGTTTTGCCGTAAACGCGCTTTCGCCGCTGGCGCGCAGCGATGCCCGAAGCGATGCCAGCGCCTCCTCTTCGCCGTGGACAAGGGCGACAGCTTTTTTCCCTTTAATGGCGCTGAGCCACAAAAGAATGGCTGCCTTGTCCGCGTGGGCGGAAAGCGTGTTGATGGAGGCAATTTCTGCTTGAACTGACAGCCTTTCCCCAAACATCTTGACGTCTTTTGCCCCAGATAGGAGGTAGCGGCCCAATGTCCCCTCCGCTTGGTACCCGACAAACAGGATTGCATTCTTCCTGCTGTATATCGCATGCTTTATATGGTGCCGCACGCGGCCAGCGTCCGCCATCCCAGAAGCGGAAATAATAATTTTAGGTGACGAATCTCCGTTTATGCGCTTTGAGTCCTCCGTCGTCAGGCTATACTCAAGGTTCTCAAACACGAACGGATCGTCGCCGGACGCGGCCAAATCGCGAGCTTCGCGATCTAGGTAGAAAAGCGACGACTTAAAGATCTCAGTTGCCTCTATGGCAAGGGGGCTGTCCAGAAAGACGCGCACATTTTGGTGCTTGCCAAGCATGCCATTCTCTTTGTAGTAATTCAGTTCGTATAGGATTTCTTGCGTGCGGCCAACGGCAAAGGCGGGGATGACAAGCGTGCCGCCCCTGTTGAGGGTGCGCAGCGCAATTTGAAGGAGTTCCTCAGAGTGCCCTTCAAAACGCGGGTGGGCGCGGGAGCCATACGTCGATTCGCAGACAACGTAATCTGCGCTCCCAATCTGGGCCGGCTCGTTCATCAATGGCTGCCCGGAGTTTCCAAGATCTCCGGAAAAGACTATTTTTTCCTCTTTGCCATCTTCCATGGCAAACACTTCGACAATGGAGCTGCCAAGCATGTGCCCCGCGTCACGAAATATAAAGCGTATTCCGTCCAAAGGCTCAGCCGCATCATTGTAGGAGACCTGCCGAAAATTCTCCATCGCGCGAATGGCGTCTTCTTGCGTGTACAGGGGAAGGATTGGGGGCAGCCCTTTCCGCAGGGCTTTTTTTGTTTCTTCAGCGGCATCCGATTCCTGAATGTGGGCTGAGTCGCGAAGCATGATCGAGCAGAGGCGGACAGTTGGCTCGGTTGCGTATATTGGGCCTTTGTACCCGTCGCGCACGAGCTTTGGAATGCGTCCAGAATGGTCGATGTGCGCATGTGTAAGAATCATTATGTCAATGCTTTCGGGCGAAAAGGCAAAATCGGGCGCATTGAGGCTGCGCAGGGCGGCGCCTCCTTGAAAAAGGCCGCAGTCCACCAGAATCCTTTTCCCTGCCGCCTCTAATAGAAAACAGGAGCCCGTGACGGTTTCTGCAGCGCCATAAAATGAAATTTTCATATTGATGCGCCCATGGGGCATGCTGCGTGGGCGTGCCCTTGGCTGAGCGCTTTCCTTTCTTTTTGAGCAGTTGGCCTGGCAGCTGTTTTCAGCTGCTGCTCATAGCCCGCTATTCTTACAGCGACTTCTTTACCATGGCTTCGGCAGCTGACTGGCAAAGAGGCTGCATGCCGAGTTTTGCCTCTTCCTCCAGAACGCGCTCTAGCGCAGGGCGCGTCTGGGGGTGGCGCGAAACGAAGACAGTGCAGCAGTCGTCAAACGGCCGGATGGAGATCTCATAAGTGCGTATCTTCTTGGCTATTTGCGTTATCTCGTTTTTGTCAAGGGCAATGAGAGGTCGAAGAACGCTGGTGGAGGCAAGGGCGTTTTGCGTGGCGTTCAAGCCTTCAATCGTCTGTGACGCCACCTGGCCCAGGCTTTCGCCTGTAATGAGCGTGTCAAAGCCGATCCGGCTTTTTGCCATCTCGGACACCCGGTACATAAAGCGCCGGAGAAGAATTGTGCTGTATGATGGTTGGCACGCTTCAGCTGCTTTTTCAAGGAAAGCTGCCGCATTGACAAGGTAAAGATCCATTCCCTGGTTGTAGCGGGCAAGCTGGGCTGCAATGTCTTCTGCCTTTTGCTGGGCTGCAAGGCTGGTAAAGGGATAGGAATGAAAATGAATGCAGGCAACTTTCATCCCGCGCTTTGCCATTAGGTAGGCGGCTGCCGGGCTGTCGATGCCTCCTGAAAGGAGCGCAAGGCCTTTCCCGCCTGTCCCCAAAGGCATCCCGGATTCGCAGGGCACAGTGCGCACATACACGTACGCTTTCTCCCGTATCTCGATCTGAAGAAGGATCTGCGGGCTGTGCACGTCCACTTTTGCGGCATCGCCATAGAATTTCAAAATATGCGCGCCTACAGCGCGCGAAACGTCCGGGCTCTTAATTGGAAAAGATTTTTCCGCTCGGTTCGTTTCCACCTTAAATGTGAAAGGCCCGACGCCTTCAAACGCCGTGAGGCTTAGCTCCTTTATGGCGTCCATTGTCGCCTCGCATTCTTTTGCCACGGCAATAGAAACGATTCCAAACACGCAGGACAGTCGCTCAAGGGCATCCGCTTCGTCTTCCGGCCGAATGCCTTCAACGGTGACGCGCCCCCTGATCGCCCGCACCTGGGCATAGGCAATGCCGCTAAGCGCATAGCGCATATTTTTGGCAAGGGTGTTTATAAAATAGCTGCGGTTTTGCCCCTTTAAGCTAATTTCCCCGTATTTGACCAAAAACAGGCTCATTTCGCGAGCGCCTTTCCCATTATTCTTGCCAGCCTTTCCACAGAATGCGCAATGCGGCTCACCATAAACTCTATCTCGTCTTCCGTATTAAAAGCGGACAGGCTGATGCGAAGCGCGCCGTCCACCCTATTTGAATCGCATCCAATGCTCAAAAGGGGAGATGCTTTCCCAGGCTTCGCTGAAGAGCAGGCGGATGCAGTTGAGACATAAATTCCTTCCTCTTCCAGCATGTGCACAAGCACCTCCCCCTTGAGCCCTGGGAAGGAAAGGCTGAATATATGCGGCGCATAGCCAGATGAAAAGCCGTTTTTGTGTGAATTCCAATACTCTGGGGCAAAACGGCCGGAGAGGGCCGCATAGCAAAACTCGCCAAGTTGGGCAAGGCGGGCAGCATACCCAGTCCTGTCCATGGTTTCTGAGGCATGGCCCATGGCATAGATGGCTGGCGCGTCGACAGTGCCGCTTCGAACCCCCCCCTGCTGCCCGCCCCCGTAGCTCAGGGGCGCAAGCGATATTCCCTCTCGGCAAATAAGGGCGCCCACGCCTTTGGGCCCGTGAAATTTATGCGATGAGACCGTCATCATGTCCACAAAAGAAAAATCTGCTGCCAATTTGCCAAAGCCTTGGACGCAATCCACGTGAATGAGGGCTTTTGGGTTTTTTTCTTTTGCTGCCTTTGCTAGGGCTGCAACATCCTGAACGGAGCCAAACTCATTGTTCACCCAAATGAAGCTGACAATGGCGGTGGTAGGGCCGATAGCGCCAAGAAATGCGCCTCTGTCCACTTGCCCATACCGATCGACTGGCACAAAGGCCGCATCTGCGCCTTTTGACTGATAATGGCGAATGGCTTCGCTTACGCAGGGGTGCTCAATTGCCGTCGTGACGGCAGACTTCCCTACAAGGCTCTCGGAACGTTCCAGAACCCCTCCGATTGCCAGGTTGGCCGCTTCTGTCGCGCCCGACGTAAAAATCGCCCTGCCGCGTTTGAGCCCCAGTGCCCTGAGAAGCTGCCCTTCCGCATATCGCAGCGCTCCTTCCGCCTGCATGCCTTTCTTGTGCAGTGCTGAAGGGTTTGCGTAATTCTGGGACATATATGTTGCGTACGCATCGACCGTCTCCTCAAATGGCTTTGTGGAGGCGGCGTTGTCAAAGTAGCAGTCAGCCATGCAAGTATTCCTTATCGACATATTTTGATGTGAAGGCGCGCATAATCGCTGAATAGCCCATTTTGAACGAAAGCAGTGAGCCAGCGCGCACATTGGCTTTAACGTCTGTCACGTCAACAAGGAGGTGGTCGCTTGAGCCCCCCAGCAGGATTGCCCCTTCATCCATAGGCGTGAGGTCCATGTCCAGATCTTGTTTGCCGCAGGAGAGAATGGCCCTCTTTCGCACGCCCCTGTCTACAAAACTTGGCGTGGCATTGAGCGCTGCAAGGCC
>JAITGT010000083.1 GCA_031280495.1 Eubacteriaceae bacterium | reverse complement strand
CTGATTGCAGCAATTTTGGGGTCAATGGCCCCAATAGGAATGATCCGATGCGCAGGCATGCAGACGATTTCGCGCATAAACCCGTCTAAGCCGCTGGAATGGAAATGAGAGCCCCTTCGGTAATTTTCGTATATTTCAGTGTCTTTTTGCGATGGGGCATTTGGAATAAGCGCGACGAGCTGCCCCTTGAGGAACTGGCCAAAAGGATCAGAGACTACGCGCCCGCAGCACTCATGTATCAACGCCATAGGCAGTTTCTGGGCAAGCGCCTGCGGAGATCTGTTTCCCTGGTAATAGCGCTGATCAGCATGGCAGATGGCCATGTATTCCGGCTGCACAACGATCATATTGTCAGAAGGCGTGTCTTCAAACTTTATGGCGACTGCTTTAGGCGCTGTCAGTTGGTAAACATGATTAATCATTTGCAATGGAGGAGAGCATTGACTCAGCTATTCGATAGTCATTAATTGTGGTAATTTTGAAGTTCAGCACATCGCCGGCCGCCAAAAAGACAGGTTCGCCGAATTCAGTGTATATCTTGCAAGCGTCGGTCAGATGCTCTCTTTCTTCCCCAGTCATTTTTTCGTAAAGCTCTTTAAGCTTGTGCACATGAAAGCTTTGGGGCGTCTGCCCTTGGTACATAGTGGATCTCACTGGAATTCTCGAAATGGTGCAGCCGTCGTTGGACTCCACAATTGTGTCTGTTGCGGGAACAACTGTATTGCATGCGCCATGTTTCTCGGCGGCGTCAATATTTTCCTCTATTATTCTAAGGCTGACGAAAGGGCGGACTGCGTCGTGCGTGACAACAATATGGCTCATTGCTGCCCCGAATTCACTCTCTATGGCTTCTATGACATTGAACAGAGTCTCGCTGCGGTTCCTGCCGCCAGGAACTATTCGCAGGCGCGCCCTTTCCTCTAGAGCGACATGTTTATAAAGAATGTCTTCCATATAGCTGATCCAGTCGGGATGGATTCCCAGCAAAATTGCATCCAGCCGAGTAGAGAGGAGGAATTTCTCAAGCGTGTGCAGTATGATTGGCTTTGTGCCAAGAGGAAGAAACTGCTTTGGCAAATTTTCATTTTGCATTCTAGAGCCAATTCCCCCAGCCAATATGGCGCCAAATCTCATTTCTCCACCTAATCCCCTGTTTTGCAGTAATATATTCCCTGATAAGCTTCATACGGCTCGTATGCGTTAAAATAAGCAGTCTGGTGCTTTGGCTTGCGCTCGTTTTCAGGCGGAAGCGCCATGTAGTTCCCAAATGCCAGCTCCAGATACTTGCGGTAGCCACTCGGCGCACGGGCGGGAAATCCCTCGAATTCGACATACTCATGCTTAGCAAACATCTCTCGAGAATACCTTAGCCCTAAATACTTTAGGCCTGTCACAAGTTCCGTAAGCTCGCAAGCGGATTTTGCCGGGTAACGCGACATTTTTTTTTCTGCAAATGACCACACTGCGTATCTCAGCCGCTTTGAGGGCAAAAGCGACAGTGCAATCCTTGAGATCGCCCGCACAAATTTGCCTTGGTGATCTGGCAGGCGCTGGGCATTAAACAGGCAATACGCCAGCGCCCAAAATTTTTGGGCCACCCGGCCAACAGCAGAGGGCGCCAATCCGTCCAAAGGAATAACATCCAGCGCAATGCCGTGCGGAATGTCCATGTCCTGGCTGTGAAGATTGACAAATGTTGTATTTACATGGACAATGGAAGTGTCGGCATGCCTAAAATTTGATTCCTTTCCGCTGCGGCAGAGCGAAAATTTTCCAGTGTCAGCATATGCCGGCCATAGCTGCGCAAGCGCTTCATAGTCTTCCCTGAGCATAAAAACATCGATGTCGTCATCCCATGGCACGAAGCCGCCTTCGCGGACTGCGCCAATGAGGGCGCCTCCGCACAAAAAATAGCTAAGTGAATTCTCTGTGCAAAAGCTGTCAAAATACTTTAGTATTTCAAGCGCTTTTTCCTGCACAGAACGAATTTCTTCTGGACTGGATTCAGCAATATTTCTTTCAGCTATCTGCTTGGTGGAATCTGTATTGGCGCAAGCATCCGTCAAAATCTGCATGGATTAATTATATCACTTGAAAGATTATAAGATATGCAGCTTCCTTCTGATTAATAATCGATCTTTTGCCCACAGGCGACCAGCCGGGCCTATGAAGCAAAACTTATGGCAATATTTGATTAAATTTCTTTGCAGTGGTATAATAGAGAAATTCATGGAGGGCTAATATGGATTTTTTTGACGCAGTGTACCAGCGCCAATCCGTGCGCAAGTACGCCAAAGAGCAGATCACAGATGAGCAGCTCGATCAGATCATTAAAGCCGGCTGTGCCGCGCCGGTCGGAATGGCAGCGTTTAAGAGCCTTAAAATCGCTGCTATACAGGATCAGGCGCTGCTTGGAAAAATCGACGAAGCAGGGAAAAAAGCATTTGGCAGCGGCGGGCCAGGGCCAGGGCCGTCAAGCCTCTTCTACCATGCGCCCACTCTTATTGCGCTCTTTTCCGAAGAGGGCAGAATGCCTGGCATTGATTACGCAAATGCCGCCTGCGTCGCAGAGAACATGATTTTAGCCGCAACAGCTTTGGGATTGGGCACGGTGTATCTTTTTATGCCAAATGGGGCATTTGCATCTGATCCGTCGCTGGCGGCCGAATTGGGAATTCCCGAAAGCTTTAAGCCCGTCACGTCGATCGCTGTCGGCATCCCGGAAGAGCCCCTTAAGGCAAGGGACAGTGGGTATAGAATTGATGTTGTCCGAAAATAGAAAAGAAGGCCGCAAGGCCTTTTTTAGCGCATTATATTCTTTCGCTTTCCTTTTCAGCCGCTTGAGCGATAAGCTCCATCAGCTTGGAAAGCGCGCTGGAAATTGAGCCGACCGCATCAATTAAGCCCACTTCAACAGCTTTTTTCCCGATGAGTATTGAGCCGATGTCATTGACCAATTCGTCTGCATTCAGCATAAAGTGAAGGAAATACGCTTCACTGATTGCAGAATGCTCGACAACGAAATCGACGACGCGATCCTGTATCTTTTTGATATATTCAAAGCTTTGTGCAACACCGATGACCAGCCCATTCATGCGAATTGGGTGTATGGTCATTGAGGCAGTCGGGGCGATAAACGAAAAATCAGTGGATACGGCAAGCGGAACGCCGATAGAGTGCCCTCCCCCAAGGACTAGTGACACAGTTGGCTTGCGCATTCCTGCAATCAATTCAGCAATGGCTAACCCTGCCTCCACGTCTCCGCCCATCGTGTTGAGAATCAGCAAAACCCCCCTTACTTCTGGATTTTGCTCCGCCTCAAGAATAAGGGGTATGATGTGTTCGTACTTAGTCGCTTTTCGCCCTGGCCCTAACTCAATGTGGCCTTCCACTTCCCCGATAATGCTAATTGGCAAAATGCCTGTGTCGTAGAGGCGGTTTGGGTTTCCATACTGCTTGATAGAATCCTGATCCCCGTCACTGATAAACTCTCCCTCCCCTTCTCGGCTTTCCTCTTCATCAGCCCCATCCGCGTTCATCTCGTTTCTTTGCATAGCTCCCTCCCCGTCCGAAACAAATAGTTTGATTGTTGTTAAAACTGCATTTATTCTATCCCGAATAGGCAGCATTATACTTCTGCAAAGATCGCTGCCTAAGCGCTTTTCGTCACATATTAGCGGAATTGTGCGGAAAATGGCAGGTAGGAGTTTTTAATGTATGCAGTGCGCTATGCAAGATTCCATTTGTTTTTGCTTTTTTCTATGATAGAATCGTTTTAGTTGCCACGCGAGGATTATATGAGCCACTTTCGAAAGCATGACGTCTATAAGATTCCAAATATGCTCTCAATCCTGCGCATTCTGCTCATTCCATTGTTCATCGCCCTCTTTTTAGGGGAGGACGGGATTCCGTATGCTGCGCTTTGCGTATTGTCCTTATCCTTTCTGACAGACGTGGCTGACGGCATTGTTGCCCGCCGATACAACATGGTGACAGAATTAGGCAAAGTGCTGGATCCCCTGGCGGACAAAGCGACCCAAACAGCAGTCATTCTTGTCATCTGCATTCGCTATTCCGTGCCCATGCTTTTCTTTCTGTTCATCTTTATTAAGGAAACAATCATGGGCATCGGCGCAATTTACTTAAAGAAAATCATGAAAGTCAGCATGATACCTTCGAATATTTGGGGAAAATCAGCTACGGGCAGTTTTTATCTGTCCAGCGTCGCCATAATGCTTCGTGCACCGTACAACGTTGGCTATATGGGCCTGTATGTAACCCTTGTGCTAATGGCGGCAGCGTTTATCTCCTATCTTCGCATTTTTCTGCGCAAAAGAAAGCAAACCGCCTAATAAGGCATGGCCTTGCATCGCAAGCCGCAAGGGCAGAGCCGAAGAAACGTGTTTGCGGAGTCCTGCATTCTTTTCTTTTTGTTTAAGCCCTTATGCCTCAATTCTGTCCATCAGGTCAAACATGCCCTCAGCCGTTTCCTGGGACTGGATTTCCCTTCGGAGGGCAGCAGAGTGCGGCATGCCTTTTGTGTACCAGACAAAGTGTTTGCGAAAGGCAGGCAAAGCGGCCTTTCCTTTTTCCTCCAGAAGCAGGGAAAGATGCTCTCTCACCACTTGGATTTTTTGGCTATGCGTGAACGGGCGAGTGACCCCTTTTTGGCAAGCGCGAATTTCAGCAAAAATAAAAGGGTTCCCAAGGGCGCCCCTTCCAATCATTGCCCCGCATGCGCCAGTGGCGCAGAGAATAGCTTCGTATTTTTCAACGGAATCCACATCCCCATTGGCAATGACAGGGATGTGAACTGCGTCAACAATTTCTGCAATTGCATTCCAGTCGGCATTGCCGGCATACAACTGCTCTCTGGTTCTGCCGTGCACTGCAATCGCTGACACGCCGCATTCTTGAAGGAGCAGCGCGGTTTCCACTCCATACAAGCGGCCTTTCGAGCCAATCCTAATTTTGGCTGTCACCGGCTTTTGGGATGCGCGCGCCATTGCGCGAAGGCATTTTTCCATCCTATGAAAATCTTCTGCAAGTGCGCTCCCGTCTCCATTCTTAATGACTTTGGCGGCAGGGCACCCTAGGTTAATGTCGACAAACCCGAAAGGGCGTGGGTTGGCGAAAGTTTCGACTGCCTGAGCCAAAATGTCAGGATCGCTGCCAAAAAGCTGAAGCCCTGTGAAAGGCTCGCCTTTTGACAGCTGCAAAAGGCTCTCACTTTTTGCATTAGCATGGCATAGGCCTTTTGCCGATACCATTTCTGTGTACATCATATGGCTGCCATACGCGTGGCAGACGCTGCGAAACGCCGCGTCTGTCACGCCTGCCATAGGTGCGAGGGCGCATCGAAAGAATGCAAGCTGCCTGGAAATCTCATTTTCTTCTGTTTTTGTCATAAAGTATTTTCAGGCCTTTCATTGTCAGCAAGGGATCATAGACATCAATTGCATCGGTGTAAGGCTGGATAATGCCTGCATATCCACCGCACGCAACAGTTTTTGCATTTAGGCCGGATTCTTTTCGCATTTCATGGACTATATGCTCCGTAGCCCCTATTTGGCCATATACCAAACCAGCCTGCATACTGGTTATTGTATTTTTTGCAAGAACGGATTCAGGCTTTGCAATTTCAATTTGCGGAAGCTTGGCTGCATTGCGCCAAAGCGCGTCCGCAGATATCTTAATGCCGGGAGCCGTAACGGCAGCGCAAAACTCCCCTTTTTCGTTCACAAGGTCATAGCGGGTTGCTGTGCCGAAATTGATCACAAGGACGGGCCCTCCATACTCGATGTATGCGGCGACAGCGTCTACAATGCGGTCTGCCCCAACCTCCCTAGGATCGTCGCACTTTATGGAAATAACCGTTTTGATGCCGGGTCCAATCATAATTGGCGCATTCCCTGTGAGTTTGGCCAGTGCGCTGACAAGCGAATGGTTCACGTCTGGCACGACGCTTGAAACAATTGAATCCGAGATATCCTGCGTTGCAAGCCCGTTAAGAGCCAGCATTTGTGAAAGAAAGGCAGTCAGCTCATCAGACGTCCTCTTCTCCTTAGTAATTAAGCGGAATCGGCAGGCAAGCGCTTCATCCACGAAGACTCCAAACTCAGTAGTGGTGTTGCCGACGTCGACAGCCAGAATTTTCATAATGGCGCTTGCGCAGAGCCAGTCTGCGCTCCCCTTTCTAGGCAAAGCCTAAATGCGCGCGCTTTGGGCAAATCTCGCCCGCGCTGCTAAAGCTGCGGCAGCCATTCTAGCGCGCCTTGAACATGCCAGGCATCTATCTCATGCCCCGCTCTGCAATCTTTCTCAGCGGCTTTCCGACAAAACGGCAGGAAAGAGCGCCAAGAACAGCCTCCAAAATCCCATTTGTCAGGATGACTGTGCCAATTGCGCCAAGAAGCATTGAATACTCTATCCCATACGCAGCCGCATATTCCTGGCCATAGAACGCGTACACGCCTCCGAGAACCAAAACTGTGTTGGCTGCAGATCCAACTGCGCCTGCAAGCATGTAGGCAAAAAAGCCTGGCTCTTTTCTTTTCCGGAATGAAGAGAGGCATAACCCGGTCGCTGTTCCAATAAGCGCGCGGGGCACAATGCTGATTAGCAAGCTGGGAAGGCCTCCGCGCAATTCGCCCAGCGTGTAAAAGGGCGAAAAGACAAAAGCTACAAAAGGTTGAGGCGGCATGAATGTCCAGATAGCCAGTGAGAAAACTCCTGTGACGAACCCCATGAGAGTGCCAAATCCGGTTCCGAGCGCCGCTGCTGTGACGATGACTGGAATATGGGCAAGGGTCGCAACAATTGGGCCGATAGGCAGGGAGCCTAGCGGCGTAAAACATACAATGGCTTCGATGGCCAAAAGAGTGGAAAATTGGGCAAGAAGGACGGTCTTTTTGCTTTTCATTTAAATGCCTCCGTTCTCGTTCTTGTGTGGATACAAGACGGACACTTAATTATAGCAGCAAAGCGCCAAATCGGCTATTCGTTTCGCCTTGTTGGCAAATATTGAGCCTCAGGCAACACTGCTTTTCCAAAGAGGGCGAAAAGGCGGCGCTGTCAGCCTCGCGCATCTCCATCCTTGCCGCCTTTGCGGCAGTTCGCCGTTGGGTGGGCTCTCTCCGTGAGGGGCGCTGCACAAATGGGAAATTAATCGCAGAAGCATTATTTTATTTCATTATTGTGTTGTTTACCGATATCGCATATATCGTATTGTATAATGGGGGAGAAAGGTCGAAAGGAGAAAGCAATGAAAACGATTCTTGCGCCGGCGCCAATTGCGGCTGCTGCAACAGCTGCATTGAGCGCGCAGTTTGTGCGTTCTGTATTTCGGCGAAAGCCGCCAATAAAGAGCGAAAGAACGCAATTGGGCTGTGACTGGCTGCGCGAAAAGGCCGAAACGCTGTATATCAAGAGCCGTGATGGGCTTAAGCTTGCTGGATACTGGGTGCCAGGAGAAAGCGAAAAAAAGATCGCTGTCGTCGTTCATGGCTACCATTCCATTGCCGGAGACGTTGCCGAATACGCAAAAATATATCTGAGAAATGGGTATTCCGTGCTACTGACAGAAAACAGGGGCTGCGGGCAGTCTGACGGGCCTTTTGTCGGCATGGGATGGCCAGACAGGCTTGACATAATCGACTGGATTCGCCTGCTTATGGAAAAGCATGCCGGGTGCCAGATCTGCCTGCATGGGGTAAGCATGGGGGCAAGCGCCGCGATCCTTTCGAGCGCGGAAGAAGAGTTTCCCCAGGCGGTCAAGTGCATTGTGTCTGACTGCGCTTTTTCAAGCGCTTTTAAAGAATTCGCTTTCCGGCTCAAAAAGGAGCGGAAAATTCCAATTCCCCGCAGCGCGGTTCTGTTGGCGTCCAACCTGCTTCTCTATGCCGTCGCTGGGTATGGCTTCTTAAAAGCTGACGCTAAAAAGGCGGCAAGATCTTCAGAAACGCCAATGTTTTTCATCCATGGGGCTGAGGATTCGTTTACCCCTCCCTGGATGGCAAAGCAGCTCTATCAAGCGAAAGCAAAAGACAAAGCGCTCTGGATAGCGCCACACACCGGGCATGCCCAAACAGTCTACGCCTGGCACGAAGAATATGAAAAACGCGTAGCCGCCTTTGCAAGCCGGTTTGTCAAATAGGCATCAGTCAGACGGCCGCACGCTTGCCGCGTGGCGGCTTTTTAGGCAGCCCAGAATTTCGTCCAGCTCTACGCCCCTGTCATTGAGCATAACCATGAGATGGTAGAGCAGATCGCTTGTTTCAAAGATGATTTCCTCTCTTGAATTATTCTTTGAAGCAATTATTGTCTCTGCTGACTCCTCGCCAATTTTCTTAAGGATCTTGTCGATGCCTGAGCTGAAAAGATAGTTTGTGTAGGATCCTTCCACAGGGTTTTCCATGCGATCGCGCACAATGTCGTAAACCTTCTGCAGCATTGCCGGATCTGAGCCAAGGAAATCCTCGTTTCCGTAAAGCGCGACAAAAAAACAGCTGTTGGCCCCAGTATGGCAGGCTGGGCCATCTGGATCGACGACATACAAGAGCGTGTCTTTATCGCAGTCTGTAAATACATAGACAATATTGAGATAATTCCCGCTCGTCTCTCCCTTTTTCCAAAGCGACTGGCGTGAGCGGGAATAAAAGTGCGCAATTCCTGTCTGCTGGCTCAGGGCAACCGATTCCTCGTTGGAATAGGCGACCATAAGCACTTCGTTAGTTCTAAAATGCTGGACTACAGTCGGAATTAAGCCGCTGCTGCCATAATTAAGCCCAAAATCTGTTTCGATGCTATCCATCTGTTTCAGCGCTCGAAAAGCCGCTTTGCTTTTATCGGGCGCGCTCCCCCTACTTATTCTTCATGCCGGTGCGCCCAGGCATGCCAAATTTGCTTTTATGCGCTGCGCTTCACCGGCCGAATTGCGATGCCTTCCATGCGCAGGAATTCTTTAAGTCCGGCAATCGGGATTTCTCCATAATGAAAAACACTGGCTGCAAGCGCTGCATCCGCCCCTGCTTTCAGGGCTTGCGCAAAATGCTCTGCCTTCCCTGCGCCGCCGCTCGCAATGATAGGTATCGCCAGAACGCTGGCGAGCTTTTCAATCAGTTGAGTGTCATAGCCTTCCTTAACGCCGTCTGCGTCAATGGAGTTAATGCAGATCTCCCCTGCGCCGAGGCGCTGCCCTTGTACTGCCCAATCAATAGCGTCTATGCCTGTATTTTTTCTGCCGCCGCTGACATACACTTCCCAAGAAGCGCCGTTTCTCTTTGCGTCAATAGACAAAACAACGCACTGGCTGCCAAACCGGACTTTTGCTTCGCTAATGACGGATGGATCGGCCACTGCTGCGGAATTGACGGAAACTTTGTCGGCTCCTGCAAGAAGAGCCTTGCGAAAATCATCCGCTGTGCGGATCCCCCCCCCAATAGTAAAGGGAATGTCAACTGAGTCAGCGACAGCACGCAAAGTGTCGAAGAAAATCTCCCTCCCTTCATGAGTTGCCGTAATGTCATAGAAGACAAGCTCGTCCGCGCCCTCTTTAGAGTAGCGGGAAGCAAGAGCAACTGGATCGTCCACATCCACAAGGCTGCTAAACTTCGTTCCTTTGACAACCCTCCCGTGGTCTACGTCCAGGCAAGGTATGATTCTCTTTGCCAGCATGGCGCCACCTCCAATATTCGTGCCTCTAAATAGGCGCTTTCACCCGCTCAATAGCCTGACCTATATTGATGGCCCCTTCATAAAGCGCTTTGCCGACAATTGCGCTGCGTATGCCCGCATCTTTGAGCCGGACAAGATCTTCCAGCTTTGCAACGCCTCCAGAAGCAGTGATTTCATGCTGGCTTAAGCTCTGGATAGATTTGTAAAAATCGGCTGACACGCCTTCAAGCATTCCATCGCGGCTTATGTCGGTCACAATAATGCTGGCTAGCGGGAGTTTGTCAAAGCTGGGCAAAACTGTGACAAGATCCAGGCCAGAGCTTGCAGTCCAGCCCCTTGTCATGACAACCCCACACTTTGCGTCCAAGCCGACAGAAATGCAGTGAGGGTATTTTTGCGACAGCTCCTGCGCAAAAATGGGATCTGTCACAGCCTTTGTGCCAACCACGACACGGGAAACGCCTGCGGAAAAGAGCGCTTGTGCCGCTTCAAAAGAGCGCACTCCTCCGCCCGACTCGACGAAAAGGCTGGTTTGGCTGCAGATTTTTTCGATAATGGGCAAATTGCGCGCGCTGCCCTCTTTGGCTGCGTTGAGATCCACTATATGCAGGCTGGTAGCGCCCATGTCCCGCATGCGCATGGCCGCGTCAAGAGGATCGGCGTCATATACCTTTTTGCGCGAAAAATCACCCTGCGCCAAACGGACTGCCTTTTCGTCCAATATATCGATCGCTGCGAAAATTCTCATTTTGCCATCTCCAGAAAGTTCGAAAGAATCTTTGAGCCCACGCCTGCGCTCTTTTCAGGGTGGAATTGCGTCCCATACACATTTCCCTTCCCTACGCATGCGGCTGCCTTTACGCCATATTCCGTATAGGCAAGAAGGTCCTCTTCGATTGGCTCTGCATAAAAAGAATGGACAAAGTATACGTAATCGCCGTTGTGGACGCCCTCTAAGAGGGGCGAATCGGCAACCCCCTCTAGCTGGTTCCAGCCGATGTGAGGCACCTTAAGGGCGCCCGCTGGGAAAGGGACGACAGCCCCCTGCAGATAGCCAAGCCCTTTGCATTCCCCAAATTCATAGCTTACGTCAAAAAGCAGCTGCATGCCCACGCATATGCCAAGCAGCAGCTTGCCGCTTTCCACCCATTCATCCACAAATTCTTTTAAGCCAGATGAGGCAAGCTTGCCTGCAGCGTCTCCAAAGGCGCCCACGCCAGGCAGTATGATTGCGTCTGAGCTATGCAAAACATTTGCGCTGGAAGAGATTTGGGCTTCTCCGCCAAGTCTCTCAACCGCCTTTTGCACATTGCGCAGATTGCCTACTCCGTAGTCCACAATGCCAATCATTACAAGACGCCTTTTGTGCTCGGAAGCCCTGTTCCGGTTAGCCGCGAAGCATCTCTCATAGCCCTCGCAGCTGCCTTAAAAGCGCATTCTGCTATGTGGTGGCTATTTTGCCCATACAAAAGGGACAGGTGCAGGTTCATTTGCGCGTTAGACGACAGCGCAAGAAAAAACTCCCGCACAGACTCTGCCTCCATTTCGCCCAGCTTTTCGGAAGGAAAGGATACGCTGTAGGTTAGGAAGCTTCTTCCCGAGAAATCCACTGTGCAGTTGACCAGCGCTTCATCCATAGGGATCGAGGCAAACCCATAACGCTCAATGCCCATTTTGTCGCCGAGGGCTTTCTTGAGCGCCAAGCCCAGGGCGATGCCCGTGTCTTCAACTGTATGGTGGCTGTCAACATGCGTGTCGCCGGCGCACGATATATTTAGCCCGAATCCAGAATGCTTGCCAAAGAGCGCAAGCATATGATCAAAAAAACCGATGCCTGTGGAAACGGTAGCATCTTCGCCGCTGTCCAGTGAGAGGGCAAGGCGTATCTTTGTTTCCCCTGTGTTTCGCTCAATTAGCGCTGTTCGCATATCAGCCCGCCTCTTGAAAGGCCTTTAACAGCCTTTCGTTTTCTTCCGGGGAGCCGACTGTTACACGAAGGTGGAGCCCGTCGCCGTACGTGCGCACCAAAATCCCAGCGGAAGCGGCCGTCATCGCCAGCTTAGCTGCGTTTGGAGTTTCAAGATAGAAGAAGTTCCCTTCCGAAGGAAAGACTTTTGCCACGCCCAGCGAGCGCAGGCTATCGTACATTTGATCCCGCGACGCTTTTAGGGCTTCCAGCCTAACTCCGATCTCTTTCTTCTTTTTAAGCATCTCAACGCCAAAAGCCTGGGAAAAAGAATTGACATTGTACATGTCCACAGCGCAGAGAAGGGCTGTTATGTTCTCTTTTGACCCTATGGCAAAGCCAATGCGCAGTGCGGCTAGGGAGAACAGCTTGCTCATTGTTCGAAGCACAATGACGCGGCTGTCGCTGAGCGCATAGGGGAAAAAGCTCCCTTTTTCAGAGAACTCAATGTAGGCCTCGTCCACAACAAGGAGCCCCTCTGTCTCGTTCCTTAAGCGAAGCAAGTCTTCGGCGGGCCATGCATAGCCGAGGGGGTTGTGGGGAGTGCAGATGGCGATCACTTTTGCTTTGCGTCTTTTTGCCTCCCGAATAACCTGGCTCACTTCAGGCCTATGGTCCGGCCTTTCGGAGACGACCTCAAAATACTGCCCCTTTGCAAGTGAAGCCGCCCTTTTGTAAACAGAGAAAGCCGGCTCGCAGCTCATCAGAGTTTCGCCGGCTTCCAAAAATACGTCGCCAATCGATCGAAGCAGCTCGTCAGAGCCATTGCCTGCCGCAATATTTTCAAGAGCGGCGCCGCATCCCAGGAATTCTGCATAGGCGCTGCGGAGCTCCTTTGCCTCGCAGTCAGGATAGCGGTTAAAGGACAGGGATGCAATACGGCTAATTGCCTCTTTGCCGAAGAATTCATCGGCGAGGTTTGCTGGGTTTTCATTGCAGTATAGGAGGGTTTCAAATCCAGCGGCCTCGTTCACTGGCGGTTTGGCCCCGCGGTATTCTTCCCGTATGAGCTTGTTCATTCTTCAAACCTCCTCAGCACGCTCCGCGCATGTGCTTCCAGCCCTTCCTCGCGCGCAAATCGCGCAACCATGTCCTTTGATTGCGCAAGGGCCTCTTTGTCATAGTATATCACACTCATTCTCTTCATAAAATCGTAAGCGGAGAGGGGCGAAAAAAAGCGGGCTGTGCCAGAAGTGGGCAAAGTGTGGTTTGGCCCAGCAAGATAGTCGCCAAGCGGCTCTGGCGCGTAGTCGCCAAGAAAGACTGACCCTGCGTGCCGCACAAGAGGCAAAAGCTCCTCAGGGTTTTCGCATGCAAGCTCAAGGTGCTCCGGCGCAATGGCATTGGAAATCTCAACGGCTTGCTGAAGGCTCCGCGCAATAAACGCATAGCAGTTTGCCTTGATGGAAGCGTGCGCAAGGCTATCGGCGGGAAGGCGGGAAAGCTGGCTTTCAAGCTCTTGTTCAATGGCAAGCGCCAGTTCTTTGCTTAAGGTGACCAAAACAGCTGCTGCGTTTGCATCGTGTTCGGCCTGGGCAAGCATGTCCGCTGCAACATATGCAGGGGTTGCCCTGTGGTCCGCAATTACCAGAACCTCGCTTGGGCCGGCAAGCATGTCGATGCCTACATGGCCAAAAACGAGGCGCTTTGCGGCAGTCACATACACGTTTCCCGGCCCGCATATCTTGTCCACCGCAGGAATGGTCTCAGTTCCAAACGCAAGAGCGCCAATTGCTTGTGCTCCGCCCGTTTTGTAAACCTCTGTCACTCCGGCGATGCGGGCGGCGGCGAGGATTTTCGGGCTGACCTTGCCGCCCTGCTTTGCCGGAGTCGCCATTGCGATTTGCTTTACCCCGGCACAGGCGGCTGGAACAGCGCACATCAATACGGTGGATGGATACGGGTAGCTTCCTCCCGGCACATAAATTCCGACTCTGTCAAGAGGGAGAGCGCGCTGGGATATGCGGATTCCGCCTTCTCCATAGGAAAGCGGACTGTACTGCTGGCGGGAATGATAGGCGGCAATATTGTCGCGCGCGGCGTTAAGCGCTTCAAGAAACTCTGGGCTGACAGACTCGTAGGCCTCGTCAATCTCCTCTTGAGCAACTTTTATTTCACCCAGCTCAAAGCCGTCATACTGAGAGGCGAAGCGGCGCAGTGCAGCGTCGCCGTCCCTTCGGACTTCGGCAAGGATCGCTTTGACAGCTTCGTCAATCTCCGAAAGCCTTAACTCAGAACGGCCCTTTAGCTCAGCCAATGCGTCGGAAATGGAGCCGCCGCATGCCAAATCATATATCTTCATATGTGTCTCCTTATGGCAGCGCTGCCGCGTTTCTTAGAAGGGCCCGCTCCACATTAATCCGCTTTGTTTCCATGTCAGGCATGCAATGATATGCCTCTAGACGCTTCTGGGTATAAGGCGTCCACCAATTCGCTGATCTCGCGGTGCTTTGTTTTTAGGGCAGCTTTATTTACGATAAAGACTGGGCTAATCGCGCAAATTGTCTCTAATACGGCAAGCCCGTGAGCGCGCAAAGTGCCGCCAGTCTCTACAATGTCAACAATAACGTCAGCCATGCCAAGGAGCGGCGCAAGCTCAACAGAGCCATTGAGCTTGATGGTTTGGTGGGCAATTCCAATCCTGTCAAAAAAATGGTGGGAGCACTGCACATACTTGCTTGCAACCTTGAGCGATTTTTGGCTTCGAAAGTCGAAACCTTGCTTTCCAGCCACGCACAGCGAGCATTCAGATGCTTTTAGGGAGAATAGGCGATACACATCCGGATCGGACTCAAGAATGACATCCCTTCCAACAATGCCGCAGTCTGCTATGCCCATCTCTACGTAAACCGGCGTGTCCAGCGGCTTCACAAGTATCGCCTCGTGGCCGCGGCCTTCATCATGGAGGATGAGGCGCCTTGAGTCTTCTGCGTATGGAAACGAAAGCCCTTTTCCCGCCAATAGACGGAGCGCGGAAGAAGACACCCTTCCTTTTGCCAATGCAATGCGAATCACAGCCTGCCTAGCCTTTCTTGCAAAGCTTCAACGCTTCCCAGCCGCTCCGTACCAAAATCAGCCACAAAGCCCCCCGCCGATTCCGCCGCTTCCACAGAATAGCCCTTGCGGCGCAGCTGAGAGGCAGCCAGCAGGGCGTCCCTAAAGTCCGCTTTTGGCGCGAGAATGCGGACGAGGCGAGCCGAGCCTTTAGGGGGGGTTGCCAAAGGCAGCGTAAGGTCAAGATGGTGGCCAAACCCACAGGCATATTTTTTGTGCCCAAGGCGCGACGCCAGGCTGTCATATCGGCCGCCGCTGACAACCTCCTGTGAAGCGTTTTCGGCATATATCTTAAAGATCATCCCTGAATAGTAGTCCATCCAGTTTGAAAACCCCAAATCAAGGCAAATTTGCGCGCTAAAGCCCTGCCCTTCAATGAGGGAAGCAATTTCGCGTAAGTTTGAAAGGGCATTTTGCATGCCGCTGTTTAGGCAAAGCCTGCCCGCTTTCTCAAGAACATGGCTGTAGTCGCCAAAGAGCATGCATACTTCCTTGGCGCACTGCGCGACTTCTTTTTTGCAGGAGCGAAATGCCATGTATTCCTCCAATGCCAAAGCGTCTTTTCGCGAGATGTGCCTTTGAATAGCGGCGCGGTCGCTCTCCAAAAGGCTCTCGTCTTCACTCAGCAGGGAAGCGACATATTCGCACTGCCCAAGGTCAACGCGAAAACCGTGAATGCCAAGCGTGTCCAGGCTTTCCATGGCAAGCGCGACCAGCTCTGCGTCGCAGAGGGCCGATGGGTCGTTAAAAAATTCCGCCCCTGTTTGAAGCAGCTCCTGCATGGCGCTTCCCTCGTAGCGGATAAGCTCCGTTATATAGAAAACACGGC
>JAITGT010000076.1 GCA_031280495.1 Eubacteriaceae bacterium | reverse complement strand
GAAGCTGCGTCTTCCATTCTGTCCGTGCAAAGGAAAGCGAACTCCTTTTCCATGAGGCAAAAGGACACATGGCGCAATTCAAGCCGGCCGCCCTTTTCGGAAGAGACGTCATCAAACTCGATCATGCTTCCTCCGTCTGCAATAGGCTGATAATCTTTCTTCATTTTACCAAATAAGGCTGAATAATTACAGTGCTATATTTACCTTTTGCAGCAACAGGATTTCGCTGCGTTTCAGTCGAATTTATGCAAAATGATCATTATTCTGACAAGAAGGCCGCATAGTTTTGAGGCAACAGGATAAAATACTAAAAAAGCAGGAGAAAGAGATGTCAAAATCGAATTTATACAATAGCGCAATCAAGTGCTCTGTCCCTGAATGCGAAAACAACCAGGGCGCGAAGGGCTACTGCACGCTTGAATCCATAGAGATTGGGACGCATGAATTCTACCCCACGCAGCAGCAGTGCACAGACTGCCAATCCTTTCAGCTTAGATCCACGCTGACTGCCCAAAATTACATGCCGCAAAAGCAGTCGCAAAAAAAGAAGGCAAAATAGCGCAGTGCGGGCCAATCGCCCGCATTTTCTGCGTCCAGAGCGAAAAACGGCGCCCTCTCCGGCTTCCTTTTGCCAAAGCTGCGCCAGGAAAGCCTGCGCGGGGCCGCCCTGCGGCGCAGGATGCCCATCTTAGCGCATCGCACATTGCCTCTTGACAAACATCCTTATTCGTGCAAGAATAGAGTTTGACAAGTAGAAGATTGCTTCTCACCCTGTAGCCTAGGCTCTCGGGTTTGATATGAATCTCAATCATTGGATTGCGGTTGTATTATTGGGTTGCAGTTTTTGCAGCCCATTTCTTTTTCCCCATATTTCTTGCCTAAATTGCGCGGAGGTGCTTTATAAAAGAATTTCAAATCAACGGGCAGATTCGAGACAAAGAGCTCAGAGTCATTGACGAGAACGGCCAGATGATCGGAGTCCTGACTCTTCAGGAAGCAGTGCGGCTTGCCGAGTCGAAAGAACTCGATCTGGTTAAGGTTTCGCCAGAGGCAAAGCCCCCCGTCTGCAAGATACTAGACTACGGAAAGTTTCGCTATGAGCAAAACCGCCGAAAAAAAGACTCGAAGAAAAATCAGAAAATTGTCACCATTAAAGAGGTCCGCACTTCTGTCCGGGTGCAAGACCACGACTTGATGATCAAGGTCAAAAACGTGCAAAAGTTTATTTCTGAAGGTGACAAAGTTAAGGTATCCGTACGTTTCAGAGGCAGGGAAATGGCTTATATCGAAAAAGGCAGAGATCTTCTCATGCGCATAAAGGACATGATTGGTGAAGAATGCATTATCGAAAAGCCACCCAAGGTCGAAGGGCGCAACTACGTCATGTACTTAGCCCCGAAGAAAACGCAATAGATTTCAAGACATAACGGAGGAGCAGATATGCCCAAGATGAAGTCCCACAGAGGCGCATCCAAGCGGTTCAAAGTGAAAAAATCAGGAATGATCAAAAGATCCTGCGCCTATAAGAACCATATACTGAACAAGAAGACCACCAAAAGAAAGAGAAAGCTTCGCAAAGGCAGCGTGCTGTCCCATGCTGACAAAGGCCGCCTGGCTTTTCTGATCGCGAAATAAGGAGGGGCTAAAATGGCCAGAGTCAAAAGGGCAATTAATGCCAAAAAGAAGCACAAAAAGATTTTAAAGCTCGCAAAAGGGTATTATGGCGCCAAATCGAAGCTGTTCCGCCCGGCAAACGAAGCAGTTATGCGCGCGCTGCGATCCTCCTACATTGGCCGCAAGCAGCGCAAGAGGGAAATGCGCTCCCTTTGGATAGCGCGCATAAACGCTGCTGCAAGGCTAAACGGGATGAGCTATTCGCGCCTCATCAACGGCCTGAAAGTGGCTGGCGTTGATATAGACCGAAAGATGCTCGCCGACATTGCAATGAACGACGCCGGCGCCTTCTCCGAATTAGCGCAAGCCGCCAAGGCCGCATTGTAGAGAAACCGCATTTTGGCCCCCCAAAAGGGGGCCTTTTGCTGCTGCTGGCTTGCAGTCAAAGCATTGCCCTGCCTACCCTGGCTCATTACGAAACCCGTGCGCCAAATGGCATTAAGGCAAGCTTCGCCAGTTTAAAGCACTGCAGGCCAAAAGGAATGCCGACAACTGTAAGGCATAAAACAGCGCCGATCAGCGCTGCCTGGGCGGCCAATTCAAGCCCGCCTGCAACGAGCCAGACTATATTGGCAAGACCGGAGCCGACTCCCCCTCCGTAATCCACTTCCGCGCCAAAAGGGAAAAAGGAAAGCCGCGCGAACTTAAAGCACTGCAGGCCTACCGGCAGGCCAATAATGCTCACGCACCACAAAAGGCCAACAATAAGCCAGCCTAGGCCAAGCCATAGGCCGCATAGCAAAAACCAAAGCAAATTTCCGATCACTCCCATTGATTGCACCGCTTTCTTTTGCCTGAAATGCCAAAGCAAGGGCAAACCTCTTCATATCATTGCAAATTGCGCGCGCAAAGTCAATATAATCAGATATTTCGATATATTTCGCAAACCGCTTGCGCCTTTCCATACGCGAATGCCCTGAGTGCAGCAAAGCCTGCTTTCTCTTGAATAAAGAAGCGCCCTCTTTCAAATTCGCCTCTGTTTTAGAATTCTCGATAGCGCACGCTTCCATTTGTTTTCCGAGCGGAAGGCACACATTCCCTTTTGAGGCATAGTATAAGGCAAATAAATAAGGAGAGAAGCATGAAGAGAATAATGCTCGCCATCTTGGCAATCCTGCTTGTCGGAATCCTTGTCTTTGCCGCCGGCTGCGAAAAAAAGGAAAGCAGCGACACCGACTTCGCCATAGCCAGAGCCAGAGCCACTGGCCTCGTCAAAGTCAAAGTCAGCGAAGTGACGCACTCCATTTTTTATGCGCCGCAGTATGTCGCCATGGGCCTCGGTTTTTTTGCGGATGAGGGGCTGGAAATTGAACTGACAAATGCAGGCGGGGCTGACAAAGTCATGACGGCCGTCATGAGCGGAGACGCAAATATCGGTCTTTGCGGGCCAGAGCAAACCGTCTATGTCTTTAACCAAGGCCAGGCAAACTATCCTGTCAACATTGGCCAGCTCACCCAATGCGACGGCTCGTTCATAGTGGCCCGCGAGCCGGACAGCGAATTCGTCATTGACAAATTCAAGGGCAAACATATTCTTGGCGGCCGAAAAGGGGGGATGCCGGTCATGGCGCTTGAATACACGCTCGTGCAAAACGGCATTACCCCTGGCGTAGACTGCGTCGTCGACACTTCTATTGCCTTTGACGCGCTGCCCGGGGCCTTTATTGGCGGCACCGGCGACTATGTCAGCCTCTTTGAGCCAACTGCCGGAAGCCTTGAAAGCCAGGGGTACGGCTACATAGTCAAATCCCTTGGGGAGCTAAGCGGAAAGATTCCATACACCTGCTACAACGCGCGGCTCGAGTATATCAGCCAAAACCGAGAGACAGTTGAAAGCTTCATGGCTGCAGTCAAGAAGGGGCAGGACTTTGTCCAAGGGCACACAGCTTCTGAGATCGCCGAGGCAATTGCCCCCTACTTTGCGGACACTTCCATGGAAACCCTTGCGAGCGTCATTGAGCGCTACAAAAGTATTGACGCATATGCAAGCTCGCCTTTCTTGACCGAGGAGAGCTTCGATCTCCTGCTCGACATCCTTGACAATGCAGGAGAACTGTCAGCACGCCTTGATTACGCAGACATCGTCCTGACTGACTTCATGCAGTAAGGGGATCCCAATGAAGCCATTGGTCGAGATTCGCAATCTGTCAAAGACATTTTTCACACCGACAGAAGAGACAATGGCGATTAAAGGCCTTTCTCTGGATATTTTCGAAGGCGAGTTTGTCGCCATTGTCGGTCCCAGCGGCTGTGGCAAATCTACGCTGTTGACAATTATGGCAGGGCTCATTGAAGCGAGTTCCGGCAGCTGCTCTTTTGACAAGAGCAGCGCTGCAAACATCGGGTACATGCTCCAGCGCGATCACCTTTTTTCGTGGAGAAGCATCTTGAAAAACGCCTTGCTTGGGCTGGAGATAAAGAAGGAAGCCATTCCAGAAAACGTGGAGTACGTCAAGCGCCTGCTTTCGACGTACGGGCTTGGGGAATTTATGGACGCATACCCAAGCCAGCTGTCTGGAGGCATGCGGCAGAGAGCGGCCCTCATCCGGACGCTGGCCATACGCCCAGACCTTCTGCTTCTTGACGAGCCATTTAGCGCTTTAGACTACCAAACCAGGATCAGCGTGGGAAATGACATTGCCCGCATCATTGAGAATGAAAAAAAGACGGCTGTCCTTGTTACGCACGACCTAAACGAAGCCATCAGTTTTGCAGACAGGGTCGTGGTCATGAGCAAAAGGCCCGGCACAGTAAAGAGCCAATATGCAATTTGCCTAGAAGGCGCCCCGCGCACGCGCATAGCGCGCCAAAACTCCCATGGCTTCAGTGAGTATCTTGAACAGATATGGGAGGACATAGACAAAAATGAAGGGTAAACCCCTTTCGCTGGAACACAAGCGCTACCTAAAGGGCTTGAATCGAAGCAAACACAGAATTATTGCGTCCCAGATCATCTTGCTCATTGTTTTGGTGGCAGCGTGGCAGGCGTCCACGGATCTTGGGCTGGTAGATTCGTTTATCACGTCTAGTCCGAAGAATGTCGCCCAAACGTTTTGGAAGCTGCTCGCGGACGACCGCCTCCTTTACCACGCCGCGGTTACCGTCCTGGAAACGATGTATGGGTTTGTTGTCGGCACGCTCGCCGGAACCTTTGCTGCGATGCTTTTGTGGTGGTTTCCTGTTGCCGCAAAGGTTCTGGATCCATATCTTGTTGTGCTCAATGCGCTGCCAAAAATCGCGCTTGGCCCGCTGATCCTTGTTTTGGCTGGAATGGGCATACGCTCAATACTCATTATGACGCTTGCCATCTCGCTCATTTCGACCATCATCACCGTTTATTCCGGCTTTGTGCAAACTGATGAAGAAAAAATCACTTTGCTTCGCTCATTTGGAGCGACAAAATCGCAGCTGCTCTTCAAGGTTATCCTTCCAGGCAGCTATGAAAACATCTTAAGTGCGCTAAAAATCAATATTGGGCTCAGCTGGGTCGGCGTCATTATGGGAGAGTTCCTTGTCAGCAAGGCAGGAATTGGCTATCTCATCATGTACGGTTCGCAGGTTTTTAACCTAAACCTTGTGATGACTGGCATCATTGCGCTTTCAATCGAAGCGGCGCTCATGTACTATCTCGTAAACATTGCAGTCAGCCAGATTCGAAAGCTGTTCTTTAGGGGCTAGGGGCCGCCCTGGGGGGGCGCTTTGCTTGCCCCCAGGGCGCAAGTGAGCAAAGCCCTCTGTTTTCGCCCTAGCCCATGCTGTGCGCAAGCCCAGGAGAGGCCATGGCATGCAAGGCGCTGCTTGCGCCTTGCATGCCGCAAAAGCCTTAGGCATTCGCATATAAAGACAGGCAAAACATGCATGTTTTGCGCAGTGCCAGCCTCCAGCCGCTCCTACGCCATTTTCAGTATTTCTGCGCCATTTAGGCAGCCAGGGGGAGAGGGCCAAACAGGCATTGGCGCTTTTGAGGCGCCAAAAGGCATATGCTTTTGGCTTTGCCCTCTGTCTCATGCCTGCATGCAAAAAAGCGCCAAGCAAATAAAAAAAACCTTGCCGATAAGCAAGGCTCTCGCAACTTAAACTTCGTAGTCTGTCTTCCAAAGCCCGTGCAGGTTGCAGTATTCATACACTTCGATGGCTTCAATAGAGTCAATCGCAAACGTCGCCATCGGAGTGCACTGCGCATTCAGCTCGACCCTCTGCATTTTCCCGCTTTGGCAGATGGCAATCCACTGTATCAAATGCTCTGCCGTCATTGGATGTTCAACTTCTCCGACTTTAACCACTATCGTGCCGCCTTCGCGAGTGACAACCGGCACATGCTTTTCTTTCGCAGCGTCTGTTGAGTTTGCAGCAAGCTCTTCCATTGGCTTGCCGCAGCAAGACAAGTGCCCCTTGCTCTCCGAAATCGCTTCCACAATATTGCCGCATACGGAACATTTGTAAAACTTCATCTTGGACCTCCATTGCTTGCCTCATTGCCGGCAAGCCTATTGCGCAGGCTCTTCGCTGCAGCTAAACCGTTCATGCTAGCTTTTGCGCGTTGAGCCGCTCTTATGCAATTATATCGGACAAACCGCCGGTTAGCTTATCTTTTTTGGCATTTTATCAAGAGAAAGCTAGGTTTATGATACTCTTTCTCAATTTGCGGGTTCCTCTCGACATCCGCAGGGGAAGGAAGCGGCTCCTCTATGTCTGCGATGCAAAAGCCGGCTCCAATAAGCGAGCGGGCCAAGTCCGTAAACGTTCGGTGGTACTTGCCAACAGAAACGCCGAGCCATTCGCTAGAGCGCGCGCCGCTTAAGCCATAGTCCGCGAGGTTGTAGTAAAGGGGCTTGTCATTGAGCGGGTTCAGTGTATAGCCAGGGCCAAATTTTGGCGCCGTGGTCATCGGGTGCTCCTGCGAAAAAACAAAGACGCCGCCAGGCTCAAGCAGTCGAAAAACATCGCATGCCAGTTTGCCGAAATCTTCGACATAGTGGACAGCAAGGCTGGATGTCACCGCATCGTAAGTGCCTGAAAGGCTGTGCGCCTCCGCCATGTCGAGCCGCTCGAATTCTAGGCCTGGAATGCCGGAATACAGCGATTTTGCTTTCGAGAGCATCTTTTCCGAAATGTCAATGCCTTTAACGCAAGCTGCGCCCATGCTTGCGAGCTTTGCTGCCGCGTCGCCGAAGCCGCACCCTAGATCAAGGATCCTCTTCCCTTTAACAGGGCCAAGCAGCCTAAAAAGCGCAGGCTGCTCCAAAAGCGAATTATAGTTGTTGGGATTGTCTCGGATCTGCATATACGCTTCAAAAAATGTCTCCAGGTCGTAAACATTTTTCATTTCGGCAAAAGCGCAGAGATTTCAATTCCCGCGCGAATTGCGTCCATGTTGGATGAAACGTATTTTTCTTTCGAGCCCGTCATTGTCTTGCGCAGCACGCTCTCAACCGTTTCCAGCAAAACAACAGGGTGGCGGCCCAAGTAGGCGCCCAGCATGACCATGTTTGCAGAGCGGGGCGACCCCGCTTTTTCGGCAATTTCGCTCGCTGCGATGCGAAAAGCGTGAATGTCTGTGCGGGTTGGCTCCATGTCCACCAAAGTGGAGTTTATATACAAGTCGCCGCCGGCAACAATAGAGCCTTCAAATTTCGTGAGGCTCGGATTGTTCATGATGATCGAGCTCGTCGCTTTCGTGATAATGGGCGAAGCAATTGGCTTCTCGGAAACTGTGACATGGCAGTTTGCGGTTCCTCCCCGCATTTCTGGCCCGTAAGAAGGCAGCCAGCTCACTTCCTTGCCTTCATACATCCCAGCGTAGGTGAGGAGCTGGCCAATCAGCATGACTCCCTGCCCTCCGAACCCTGCCATGATGACTTTTTCGATCATGTCACTCTTCCCCCCAATCCTTGAACCTTCCAAGCGGGTAGTAGGGAATCATGTTTTCCTGCAGCCAATGAAGGGCTTCTGTGGGCGAATAGCCCCAATTGGTTGGACATGTGCTGAGCACTTCCACCATGGAGAACCCCTTCTTTTCCAACTGCGTCTCAAAGGCGCGGCAAATGGCTTTCTTTGCCGCCCGCACATGGGCTGGGGTGTCCACGGCAACGCGCTCAATAAATTTCGCGCCGTCAATGGTGGCGAGCATCTCGGAGACGCGTATAGGCTTGCCGGACAATTCTTCGGAACGCCCGCTCTGGCTTGTCGTCGTCTTCTGCCCAATGAGGGTCGTTGGCGCCATCTGCCCGCCAGTCATGCCATAAATGGCGTTGTTGATAAAGACGGTTGTGATTTTTTCGCCCCTATGGGCGGCATGCACGATCTCGTTTGTGCCGATGGAAGCCAGATCCCCGTCCCCCTGGTAGGTAAAGACAGTCTTGCCCGGCTGAACCCGTTTGATTCCAGTGGCAACGGCCGGAGCCCTTCCGTGCGCCGCTTCTTGCATGTCGCAGTTAAAGTAGTCGTACGCCATGACGGCGCATCCGACTGGAGCAACGCCAATCGCATCGCCCAAAACGCCCAGTTCGACCAATGACTCGGCAACAAGCTTGTGGACAATGCCATGGGTGCATCCAGGGCAATAGTGGGTCGGAGCCGCAGTCAGCCCTTCGGAACGCTGATATACAACTGTCATGCTTCTTCCCCTTCAATGATTTTCAGGATTGCCTCTTTGATCTCGTCCGGATCTGGCACCATGCCGCCAGATCTCCCATAGAAATGGGTCTTCCATCGGCCGCTTGCGCCAATCTTAACATCGTCAATCATCTGGCCCAGGCTCATTTCCGCGCAAAGGATCCCTTTTGCGCCTGGGTTGATGCGATCAAAAGAGCCGTAGGGATAAGGCCAAAGCGTAATAGGCCGTATGAGCCCAATTTTGCGCCCTTCGCTCTCAAGCTCTTCAATAGCGGTCTTGACAATGCGGGATGTGGTGCCGTATGCCACTACAACACATTCTGCATTCTCTAAGCCAATTTCCTCCACGCGCACTTCATGCTTTTCAATTTCCCTGTACACGCGGGCAAGCGCATTGTTGTTATCTTCAAGTTTTTGCGGGTCGAGATACAGGGAGTTAATAATGTTCGGGGGCCTTTTGCCTCCCGTTCCAGTGGTGGCCCACTCTTTGGGCTGGGCTTCCTTTGCTTCTTCGCTTCCAAAATCAATGGGCTCCATCATTTGCCCAATCATGCCGTCGCCAACGACCAGCACGGGGACCCGGTACTTTTCCGAAGTCTCAAACGCCCCGGTCACAATGTCGACGGTCTCCTGCAGATTTGCCGGCGCGTAAACGATGAGTCGGTAGTCGCCGTTTCCGCCTCCGCGCGTAACCTGGAAGTAGTCTGACTGAGCCGGCTGTATGCCGCCTAGCCCGGGCCCGCCGCGGACAATGTTAACAATCACGCAAGGCAAGTGGGCGGCGGCAATGTAGGAAATGCCCTCCTGCTTGAGCGCAATTCCAGGGCTTGAAGAGGAGGTCATTGCCCTCGCGCCCGATCCGCTTGCGCCGTAGAGCATATTGATAGCCGCTATTTCAGATTCAGCTTGCAAAAATACGCCGCCGACCTCAGGAAGCCGGACAGACATGTATTCCGGAAGCTCGGTCTGCGGAGTGATTGGATAGCCGAAAAAATAACGGCAGCCGCCTCGAATGGCAGCCTCGCCGATTGCCTCATTGCCTTTCATGAGCACTTTTGCCATATTGCCCCCTAACTGAGCCTTTCCACGGAAATAGCCGAATCTGGGCACATCAGCGCACAGCTCATGCACGCTGTGCATTTGTCCATGTCCTCGACGGACGCGGGATGGTACCCTTTTGGCGTCACCCTCATTGCGTCCAGCGCTATGATGCCTTTGGGGCAGATGTCTACGCAAAGGGAACAGCCCTTGCAGTATGCTTCGTCAAACGCCACAATGCCTTTTGCCATAAAAAACGCCTCCGATTTACAGCCAAAGCCATGCTAAAGCCATTCTGGCCGCATATACAGCTTTATGCTGAATATTCTACTAATTATATCCTCCCTGCCATCAAGATTCAAGAATGATGGGCAAACATTATAGACGAGGGGCTTTCCTGTCTCTTTTTCGATTTCGAGGCATACTTGCTCCCCTTTGAGTATGTCTTCCACCGCCGTTTCCCGGAGCATGTGCGTATTGTTGACAATCCCCGTGACGCTCAGGCGGCTCTGCTCCTGGATCTGATCGATATAGCGCATAGCCTGTCCCGCCGTCTGCGTGAAAGGCCGGTTTGCGTTGACGACGACATACATGTCATAGTCGCGCGCGCCAATCTGTTTCGAAAAGCGGCTGAGCACGCGGGCGCCGTTTGCGTCTCCGCCCACGTCGAAGATCACCGTGGCGAAGCGCTCGTCAATGAGCCCATATAGCTCGGCAGGAAGGGCCGGCAAATCGGCGGTGTTGGAAATGGAGGAGCCCACAAGCCTGACGCCTTTTTCCTCCAATAGAATGGACTGCTCGCGGGAACGGAAATAAGTGTTGACGATGTCCAAGTCAGCAAGCGCTGTCTTGCCCTTTGCCGCAGAATGAACCGCATAGTTTAGGCAAAACTCCGTTTTGCCGCTGCCATAGTGGCCGGTTACAATCTTTAGGTTGCTCGTGTCCTGGCCTTCTTTCCAGCCATTGGCAATCAGGCCCAGTGGCTAATGCGTTTTAGGTTTTCGCTATGCGCCAGCCATCCACCCCCGCGAAGCGCGGCGGCGGCAAAGCGCGCTTTACCAGCTGAGTTCAAGAATCTCAATAATCTCCGTTTCCGCCAGCTGCACTGGGTTGCCTTCCTGCACAGTGCTGGACGCGATCTTATAAAAATCCTCTTTTGGGATCCCTAAGTCGCGGAGTTTGGGCAGGGCAAAGTCTGTGGACATCTTGAGAAGGGACTGGCTGGCGGCGCGCAAAAGAACGTGGTGCTTGTTTTCGTCATAGGCCATGTGGCTAAAAATAGATCCGACCATGGCAAATTTCGCCGTCGTCGTGCTTTCCGGCTCAAGCATTTGAACCTTGCGCATGTTTATAAGGGCCGTCGGGTACAGTATGGCGGAGCAAATAGCGGAGTGCGCAATGCCATACAGGGAGCCAATTGCGTGAAAAATGCTGTGCTGCGCGGCTATGGAGGAGTTTTCCGCCCCCATTCCGGACAAAAGGGCAGCATAAGACAGCCTTTCAAGCACGTCAGCGCTTACACTTTCCTGTTCGCTGACTGCCTTGCGCATGTTTGCGGCAAGAAAGCCGAGCGCATCGACAAGCAAGGCATCTGTATAAGAGTTTGCCTCCCTGGATGTGTATGCCTCCAGGATCTGCACAAGGCACTCAATGATGCAGTGCGTCCGCGTCTCCTTGGGCAGCGTAATGGTAAGAAACGGATCCACGATCGCAACCTGCGGCATAAGGGATAGGTGGCTCAGCCTGGACTTAAAGCCATTTTCGCCGGGTTTTGCGATAATGGCGCTGGATGTCGCTTCGCTCCCGCTCCCTGCCGTGGAAGGCACAGCGATAAGCGGCATCGTTTTTCCGGACAGGCTGGCGCTTCCCACGTTCTCAATATAGCGTTCGACTGATCCGCTTTCGAAAATCATTGCGCTCACTGCCTTTGCGGCGTCAATGACGCTTCCGCCTCCAATTGCCACAATTGCGTCATATTTAGTCAGATCATAATCGCTTCGAAGCATTTGAACGAGGCGATCAATGGAGCTGACAGATGGCTCTCCCTGCGTTTTGATGGCATCAAACAAGACGCCCGACTCTTTGAGGGATGAAAAGATGTTGTCGGCAATGCCCGAATCATACAAGGACTGGCTTCCCGTAAAGACAAGTGCGTTCTTGCCAAACTTCTTTACATGAATAGGCAGATTGTTTGCGCTCCCCCAGCCAAAATCAATAAATGACGGCAGTTTCAGGCTGAACTTGTTCATATTTCATTGCACGCCCTGCGCCAAAAGCGCCATGCGCGGGCCTCTTTCCGTTAATTTGTGGAATAGCTGTGCAATTCTCATTATACAGCAAATCCGCCGCTGACAAAGGAGCTTTCTTGCAGGGCAGGGAAATTATCCCCAAAATTGATTCCGTTTGCGGTGAATTAACGCACAGGGAGGCGAAGCGCCGCCAGGCCGCCGCGCCCAAATGCGCAGGCAGGAGGCGGTAAGGGGCCTATTGCGCGAAAACCGTGCTATAATAAAGGCAGCCAAAGCGGCGCGCAGGAGCCCGCCTTCCAGCAAAGCGGCGCTCTCCTGCCAGCTGTTTGCGCAAATTGAAACCGGGAAACATTTATGGGCTATCAATACACGAGCACGCGCGATTCCAGCCTCTCTTTGCCAGCATCCCAATGCATTCTGCGGGGAATCAGCGAGGAAGGGGGGCTTTTTGTCAGCCCTCTCACAGAAACAAGGCGCTTTGAAGCGGAAGCTTTCCTGGGCTTAGGGTACCCGCAAACAGCAAAGGCGATCCTTTCCACCCTCCTTGACGACTATACGGAAGAGGAAGTCTCAGAATGCGTTGAGCGTGCCTATAACTTAGCCAATTTTGAAACGGGCGAGATTTTTCCCCTTACAACTAAGGGCTCGGTGAGCGTGCTTGAGCTTTACCATGGCAAGACACTCGCCTTTAAGGACGCCGCCCTGTCGATACTGCCCCACCTTATGAAAACGGCGTTGGGGAAAAATGGGCTAAGCCATCGAATAGCCATTCTTACGGCAACGTCGGGGGACACCGGAAAAGCGGCCCTTGAGAGCTTTTCCAACATTGATGGCTTTGACGCGATTGCCTTTTACCCACACAATGGCGTTGGAGCGCTGCAAAAGCTGCAAATGCTCACGCAAGAAGGAAGCAACACAGCGGCAGCGGCTGTCGTAGGAAACTTCGACGACGCGCAGGCTGCGGTTAAGGAAATATTCGCGGACGAGAGTTTTGGGGCAGCTCTGCTGGAAAAAGGGGTTGCACTGTCCAGCGCAAACTCTATTAACATTGGAAGGCTTCTTCCGCAAATTGTCTATTACTATTATGCCTATGCAAAGCTAAGGGAGAGAGGGCTGATTGAGGACGGGGAGAAAGTAAATTTTGCTGTGCCGAGTGGCAACTTCGGCGATATCCTTGCTGGATATTATGCGATGAAGACAGGGCTCCCCGTCAAAAAGCTTATTTTGGCTTCGAACGACAATGCCGTTCTCTACGACTTTTTCCGCACTGGAGTGTACGACCGCAGGCGTGAATTTCGAAAAACAATATCGCCTTCCATGGATATTTTAATCTCTTCAAACCTTGAGAGGCTGATCTTCAGCGCTGTCGGCTACAGCGATCGCGAAACAAGCAGGCTGATGGGTTCACTGGCAGAAAAAGGCTATTACTCCATGGACAGTGGCAACAAGGCCTTGGGCTCTTTCTATGCGGCGCGCGCTACGGAAAGCGAAACACGCGCCGCCATCAAAAGCGCATGGGAAGAGAAAGGGCTTCTTATCGACACGCACACTGCCTGCGCCTACAAGGCATGGCAGGTTTGGAGCGCTGAAGCCGAAACCGGAAACGAAAAGCCCCATACAGTCATACTAGGGACCGCCAGCCCATTTAAGTTTCCGAAAACAGTGCTGGAAGCGCTGTTCGGCACGGCGCCAGAAAGCGAAATTGACAGCATGCATGCCCTGTCGGAGAAGACCGGCCATGCCATTCCGCGGGCGCTGGACGGCATTGAGCTCAAGAAAGCAAGAAAAGAGCAAAAACTGGAAAAAGGGTCGATGCGAGAGTATATTCTTCGCTTCCTTGAGGGATAGAATGTTCACAGTAATTACGCGGGCCACGAGCGCAAACATGGGCCCTGGATTTGACTGCATTGGCGTCTGCCTTTCAATGGAGAACACAGTCACGTTTACGGCAAGAAGAAAAGACGCCGTCATTAATGGCGTGCGCGATCGGGCAAAAAACGACAGCCACCTTATCGTCCGCAGCCTTTATTGCGCCTTGGACAAGCTGAAAGCGCCTCGGCCGGAAGGTTATGAGATTCAGCTCCGCTCACAGGTTCCCATATCCCGGGGGTTGGGATCCAGCGCTTGCTGCATCGGGGCTGGCGTAGCTCTGGCTTACTTGTATACAGGGCAAAAAATTGACAGAGAGAGGCTGTTCGCCACTGCCTGCGAGATCGAGGGGCATCCGGACAATGTCGCGCCAAACATTTTCGGCGGAGCTGTTCTCAGCTATCAGACTGAATCCGGCTATAAAGCCATGCGCTTCTCAATCGACCGGAAATTTCGGTTTATTGCCATGATACCGAACTTTAAGCTGTCGACAAAGTCCGCGCGCAAAGCGCTCCCAGGCCATTACAGCCGGGCGGACGCTGTCTACAACATCAGCCATGCCGCGCTGCTTACTGCGGCGCTCGCAAAGGGCAACAGCCGCCATCTAGCTGAAGCGCTTGACGACAGGCTGCACCAGCCGTATCGCGCTCCTCTCATTGCAGGCTATGAAGATGCGCGGCGGCTGGCTATGGAATCTGGAGCCATTGGCACTTACATCAGCGGCGCAGGGCCAACCATTATGGCCATTGCAGACTCGGCAGACTGTTTTTACGCAATAAAAAGCCGCCTCAAAAGGGAACTGAGGGGCTGGCAGGCGCGCCCCCTGCGCATCAGCAGCGAAGGCCTGCGCTTTTCCGTGACATAGCATTGCATTTTCGCTGCCTCCCGCGTTTGCCAGTCAGGCGTTTTGCGCTTCCGCTCGAGAAGGCTTATTTTGCCTTCTATGCGAAATAGCGGCGTGGATGGTGCAGGCGCCGCGCCGCTTCCGCCCAGACTCGGCAAGCATCATGCGGCCCACTCGGAGCGGCTGCACAGCGTTCGCATTTCATGCTTTTTTATACCGCATGCGAAAGGGGCGCATGCCCATTGCGGCTTCTCCCTAAAGCAGGCTCTTTGCAAGAAGGCCTTGGCGGCGGCTTTTTTTATATGGCTGAAAAGCTGCGCAGGCCATTCCACATCCAGGCGACATACACCCGCTGCCTGCAGAGGCGAGGGCTTCTTAGATATATGGGCTAAAAAATATGGGAACAGCGAATCGCAAACGGTTCGAAAGCCCAGCGTTCGCCTCTGCCTTAGCCTCTGTTGGGCTTTTGCCCCTTCAATGAAGCAAAGCTTCAAGCGCGCATTGCCCCTCCATGCAAAATTCCCTCTGCCCCTGCCTCTTTCATTTTTCCGCTCACTTGATCCGTTTTTTTTGCTTCTTTTTGAAAGCCATTGGTAGCAAAAAGTGCATCCCAGCCTTCCCATATTGCTAAAACGCTTAGGATATCCAAGCCAAAGGATTTTCAGCGAAACAATGCCTAGGTATTCCTGTTTCACATAGAAAGGCGCTTTGTAGGCTGGAACGAATTTTCGAGTGCTTATATATTCAACCCTTTTTTCCGCGCTGGCAGCCGCTCCGCAGGGCAAGCGTTTTATTGGCATGCCCAATCTTTGAGGATGGCGCAGCTGACAGTCTCTCGGCTGCACGCCAGATGCAGTTTCTCGACAGCCTTCAAAATTGAAGCTGGCGAATCCGCCAAAATTTCCTGCCTTGCCCTGGCTATCCCCTCGCCTTTGGCGGCTGTCTGGTGGCTGCATGCGCGGGGACTGGGCGCTGTGCCCACAGTTTCTCCGTCCAGCTTAATGGTTCGCCTCCAGAGGTTTGGCCAAGCGCCATCTGTTTTGCGATCGCTATGACGGCGGCCCCTTTTTCGCATAGCGCAGCGATTTGCTTTCTTAAGCCCTGTGAGGCAGCTATTGCAGAGTCTCGCAAATGCAGAGTCGGCACAGTCATACAGGCAATGCCATGGACATGCAGCCATATCTCACATATATATTGATATCACTCAATTAGCAACATATCTCAATAGCCCCCTGCTTCCTGGGCAGAGCGGAGACGCCGCAAGAAGAGGCTTGCCTGTCTTTGCGCGCTGCTTTGCGCGCCTGAAAACAGCTGCAGGCGGCACGCTTTGCAGGGCTTCCGGAAATCGGCGCACTGTGCGCGCAAGCGCGGGCAGGCAGCTTATATCCGGTGCCCTTGGCGGCGGTCCTTGGGCGAGCTGCGGCGAAGGCGCGCCCCAGAGCCAGCGTAGCGCAAAAAAAAAAACGGGCCGCTGGCCGTAAGAGCCTCGCGCGTCGGCAGAGCGCCAAAGACTCGCCCGGATGCAGCAGGCGAAAGCGCTGCCGTGAAGCTGGGCACTGCCGGCGCAAACGCTGCCAAATGAGCCATGCTTGTGCAGCCCCTCTGAAATAGGCAGAAAAAGCCCCCGGCAAAAATGCGTTTGGGCTTTGGCCGCCTTTGCCCTGGAGCTCTTGGCTTTTCACAAAAATAGCAAGTCAAGGCGTAAGAGGCATATCTGAATTGTTTTCTTCCCGCCCCCGCAAGACTTCCGCAATCATGCCTCTAGCTTTATAGACCATATCTTCATCTGGCACGATAACAAAGGAATACCCGCCTGTCGAAAAACAGCGGCGCGTCGCGTCTTCGCCGTCTAGGTTAAAGGAGCTTATTTTCCAGGTGGGGCTGTCCGCAAGCTGCATGCGGATAAGCGAGAGAATTTGCTCCGGCCGAATGTCGGTAAGCGTGTTGGACGTAACCGCTTTAAGAATTGGGCTAATGTTGGCGATAATTGAGGGGCTAAGCATTTTTTGAATAATTGCTTTGATGACTGCTTCCTGGTTTTGGCTGCGCATGCGATCCCCGGATGCAAACTGCTTTCGTTCGCGCGCAAAGGCTAGGGCAGCGCGGCCGTCCAAATGGTTGAGGCCAGTGGTATAGGAATATGTGATGCGGCGATCCAAAGACCAAATGCTCGTAAAATCGCGCTCGGAGTACACGTCAATGCCTCCGACAGCGTCGACAATGTTAACGACGGAGCGGAAGCTGACATTGACGTAGTAGTTGATTTTTATTCCCATCAGCTTTTCAATCGTGCTTTTTGAACTCCCTATACCATATATTCCGCTGTGGGTCAGCTTGTCCGGTTTTTCAGGATCCCCGTCTAAATAGACATAGTAGTCCCTTGGCACATTAGTAAGGAGAATTTCATGGGCAACCGGGTTGACGGTAACAATGACATTGACGTCAGACAGCTGGCCGGATGCGTCCACTCCGCTGATATAGGCGCAAAAGGGCGTTTTTGCCAGGTCTGCCAATTGGGTGCCGCTTGATGGGGCAGCCTTTGATTCATAGGAATAAATTGGGCGCACCGAAGAGGAAAAGCCTTCAAAGTTGTCGTCTACGAGAGGCATGTAAGAGTCTTTAAGAAGGATGGCGTCCACTTCCTTGCTTTTAAGGGAAGAGGCCATAGAGTCAAAGTCCTGAAATATGACTGTGCCTGGCGTGCCTCCTGAAAGGGTGGCTATTTCAGACAAAGCCTGTCTTGTCATGTCCGCGTCAATTGCGCCCCTCACTCCGATGAGCATGCTTTTTGCCTCTTCCACCCCCTGGCTTTCGGAAGTGCGCAAAACATACAGCTGCATTGCGGCAGGCGAGCCGCTGTCGCCCTGAATTGCTTCCAGCGAGGAAAAGAAAGACATCAAGACGCCTAGGACATAGGAAAAGGCGGCAATGAAGACAAGCGAGAAGGCGACGCTTGCCATGGATGAAGCATTTGCCCTTTTGTCACGGAAAACGATCAGGCTGTAATGGGTGACAACAGCCAGAAAGACAATAGATGCAACCCAGGCGAAAATGCGGGGAGGGGCTATCACGTAGAGGCGGTAGACAAAAAGGACAGCGAAAAAAGCCTCGGCAAAAATCATGGCCACCGCCGCAATGTAGAGAACGCTGTTTACTTTTTTGGGCCTTGGATCCCTCTCGCCGTTTTCAGACATTCTGTTGCAATGCTCTCGCTTCGAGTCCAATCTGTTCTTATATTATAGTATTATTGCCCCGCTGTCGCGAATCTTGTCTATGTTATCAAGAAATTCTCGGTGCCGCACAGCCAAAAGCGCTGCCTGGGAACGTGAAAGAACCTGCTCAAAAGGCAATATAGTACTTCCGGCAATTTCAGGCAGGGAGGAGTTAG
>JAITGT010000061.1 GCA_031280495.1 Eubacteriaceae bacterium | reverse complement strand
ACGCCCGCCGAATGGATTTCTTGTAAAATTCGGAACTGTGTCTTCCATCCGTAAAGGGCATTTACTCTGCGCGCCGCTTCTTGGAAAATCCAGGCGCACGACTGCCTGGAGGGGGCGGGGCAGCGAAAAAAGCCCTTTGGCTCTGCAATCGCTTCAGCTGAGCCTCATAATGCTCTCGCGTGAATTTTGCCTTTACTCATGTTGTGCCCGTTAATGAACACAGTGGCGCTCCTGCCTAAAGGGCTCTTCAAGCGGCGCGTTGCTGCGTATCATCGTGCGGTGAGGAAAGGGCTTGGCATGTCCCATCCGCCCTGCGAGGACTTGAAAAATGCTGTAAGACGGTGCTGCGCGCTTTGTTTCTGTCGATTCAACGCTGAACCTGCAGCGGCGAACCCCGCGATGAAGTTAGGCGGCCTGCCTGGATGTATCACTAGACAGGGCGCAATCTCGCTCTTGATTGGCTCTAGGCGTTCTGCTAATATGTTCATGAATGTAGATATTTGTTATAAAACAGCGTAGAAACCATATATTTATCACTGAAGTCTCCAAATACCAATATCGACATTGCATTTTCTCATCTACAGTTAGGCATTTAAGAATTACCAAAATTTGTCATAATTAAGTTCTAACATCAATAAAGAGAGGATTATGAAGATGAGTAATGATCCTAAGGAAGCAAAACTTGAAATTAACTGGGCGCAAAAAGATCCAGTGCTAAAGAAGATTGAGTTATTAATCACTATTAATGAGGGGAAAACTGATGAAAGTATTATAAAAAAACACTAAAACCAGTCAATGGATACAATAAGGATGTTATATATATTAATTTTGATAGAAAAAATTTAGCAGATTTTATTTCTGCATGATTTGAAGCATTTGTGCAAGCCGCTCTTTGGCGTATTCAGCGACCATTTCTACCATTGGCGAAGCATCATTGTCCCGATAATAGCTGTCAAAGCAGGCGTAGTAGCGTTTTCTATCCGCAAACTTCACATTGATTGGCGGGTATCCCGCTTGCATAAGCATCAGATTCAAAAGAAGCCTACCCGTGCGTCCGTTGCCGTCAATAAAGGGGTGGACTCCCTCAAAATTCAAATGGAACAACGCCGCCTTTTCAATGTCATGCCGTTTGTCGTGGATTAAGTCCGCAACGATCTGTTCCATTTGCACGGGGACGAGATATGGCTGCGGCGGCTCATGAAATGCACCCATGATTTTCACGGGAATACGGCGGTAAACGCCCTTATCTTCGGGTCTGTTCATCAGCGCCAAAGCATGAATATCACGGATAACACGCTCGGAAATTTGTGTTTTTTCGCTGACAAGTTTCGTAACATATAAAAAAGCATCCCGATGGCCTACCGCTTCCAAATGGTCTTTCAGCGGTTTTTGGTCAACCGTCACGCCCTCTAAGGCAAGAGCCGTTTCTTTGAGGGTGAGCGTATTCCCCTCAATCGCGTTCGAGTTGTAAGTAAACTCAACAAGAAATTCGTCCTGCAAGCGTTTTAATTCGCCCTGCGTGAGCGGACGGCGGCGTCCAATCTCTGATTTCATGACATCTACGGACGCAAAAAGAGCCAAGTATTGTTCCGTTATACTTCTTCCCCGCAGACTGCGCCCGTCTATTGGTTTTAATGTGTTCGCGGGAATCAGATAACTTCGCCCATTGCGAATTACGCCATCAATCTTTCCCTCCGAGCAGAAAATCCGAACGCGCCTATCGGAAATATTCCATTGTTCAGCGGCTTGCTTTACTGTCATGTAGTCCAAAGGCCGCACCTCACTTTCAATAATAGTATAGCATATTATCGGAATAATATCAAGAGTTTTATCTGAAATTCAATTTATATTATTCCTATAATCACAATTTTGAGCTTGTGGAAACCGAACGGTTATCCAAAAAGAAAGACCGAAACAGGACGCACGATGACATTTCTTTTTCGGACGGTGAACTCCCGAAAATCGAGTTTCCATGTATGCACTATCCCAGCAGCAAGCATCACCCTTTGGGGACAAAGGGCAACTTGTTAGGGGTAAAATCCCCCTAATACCCCTTGCAAAGTCTATATTGAAAGGAAGTCTGACCATGCAAAACAGAAGTATTGAAATCAAGTCTCGACTGAATTTCCCACGGACATGCCGCCGCCCGACTATTACACTATGATGAGGGAACTCCACGCTATCGGCACGAATCTCAATCAGATAGCGCAGAAAGCCCATGTGCTGAACGCGATTGATGTCAAGCGGTACGACGAGAATGCCGCCGCACTAAATAATAGTGATGGATCTGGAGTAGATTTAGTAGATCAGTGGGTATTGCGAGGGCTCTTGATATTGACGAAAACGAAGGTACAGCCTTTCAACGCTAAGACACAAGTGATGCAATTGGTGATGAATATCCAAGTGAAGACGTTTCATACGACGAATATTTTAGCGTATTAGAGAGATACAAAATTGGATACAGTAAGGAGGAGTTTTTCAAGGTTCTCAACGAGCAAGGAGGATTGGAAAAGGCTGAAAGTATTAGATCTGGCATAGAATAGGTTAGAAAAGCTTGACTAATGGGATGCCTTTCGCAGCCGTCTTTCCGCCGCGCTTCGGCAGTGTTTGTATCTTTGGTTTTATTTCCATTTCATTGCTGCCTGCGTTTAGCCATAAAAAAAGCGGGGCGCTTTTTTTATCAAGCGCCCCGCTCATGGATCTTGCGAACCCCTTGCCCGCCGCTACAAGAAATGCCAGTTTTGCTGGCTTTTGCCAGTTTTCTTATATCAGCAGGCTAAAGCAGCCCCTTTGCTTGCCCATTTTAAGAAGGCTAATGCTTGTCGTAGTAGTGATCCCCATACGTTTTGACTTCGTCGGTGATCCACTCATTGATCTTTGGCGCGACTTCGTCTCCCGCAGGGCCCATGTACATGCCCATCCAGGCATAGCGCCCGCCTGGCGCAAGCTTGTCAATTGTTTCGCGCACATATTCGCGCGTAAACTCTTCGGTGATGACGGATCCGTCTGCCGGCGGGACAAAGTCAAAGCCGCCGCAAATGACAATGTCGTCAAACATTGCCTTGTCCGCGATGAGATCATTCTCTGTCTGAGCGGGATCCCAGTATTTTACGCCGAAATCGTGCATGTCAGGCAAGTATGCTTCCGCTTTTCCGCAGTTGTGGAATCCAATGGGGATTTCACGCTCCTGCGCATACTTTGCGGCAGCTGCGTAGCTGGGCTTGAGGACGTCATGGTATGTTTTTGGCGACACGAACGGGGCATACTTGGCGGCGGAGTCATCGCCCATGTAACACATGTCCGGCTTGTAGAATTCTATTGCCTTTTTAGCGACGGGCACATAGATCTCGTCTGCCCAGGCGAAGAATTCCCTGCAGACTTCCGGCTCTTCCACTAGCGCGATGAGCGCCTCTTCAAAGCCCATAAACCCGACTAAAAACTGGAATACGCCATTGCCAATGGAGACCATGACGCCTGTGGTGGAGCGGTCAATGTCTTTCGTCTGTTCTTTGGCCATGGTGACCCAATCGATTTCATCGATTGAGGGGGCGATCAGCTCTGGCTTCTTAATTACTTTGTCCCACTTGGTGATGTCGTCAAGAATAAAGTTTCCTGGCTTTGGAAGGCCGCCAAAATTTGCCTCCGGATTGGAGACCATCGTGACGCCCCACTCGTTCGTCCACTCTGCTGGCATTTTGAACGGGTTTTCCGGATCGTCGGAGACTGGGAATCCGCCGTTTTTCATTACATTGACGAACATGCCCAGCACCGGCGCCCGTTCCATGGGCATGCCCATGCCCCAGGAAGGAATCCATTCGGGCAGACGCCCTTTGTAAAGACCCAAAAAGTTCTCTTTTGGTGTAAGTGCCATACATCCTCCGATAGTGTTTTTTCGCAGCCAAATGCGCAATACTGCCATATGCGGCCTATATGTATTATAGAGCACTCGAGCTGAGAAATATACAAGTTTTGCTGTTTCTATTCGATATTCGAGCTTATTCAGCGGGGCATGCGCTTTGATGGGGCAATCCCCAAGAGAAAATAGGAAAAATAAATATAGGCAAGCTGATGGAAATCAGAAAAATCCACGCGCCCTATTTCAGACACCCTTTTGAGCCGGTAGGCCATTGTGGCGATATGCACGCTCAGCTCTTTCGCCGCCTGGGCGGAGTTCATTTTGCAGCTCAAGTATATATACAAAGTGTCGCAATATTCGGATTTGTTTGCCTGGTCATAGCGCCAAAGCGCAAGAAGCTCCTCGGAGGCAAGGGAATGCGCAGGCATCTCGCTTTGGGAGACAGAGGCGAGGTAATGCACGGCATATTTGCGAAAATGAAAAATCCAGGAATTCCCCTCCTCTTTGAGCCCTTCTTCCAATGCGAACTCCGCCTGGCGCACAAATGGCGGAATCTCCGAAAAACTGGCGGCAGCGTTGCTAACGCCAATGCGCAGGTTGTTGTCGCGCACAAAGAGCGTCAGCCGGGCAAGGGAGCCTTCCTTGTCAAAGAAAAGCCGGTCTTGCAGGATGACATACAACCGCCCTTTGCGCAGGACAGGGTGAGCGCCGGGCACGGCGTTGGCTAGGTAGTGGGCGTAAAACTCGTTGCCTGGAGCCATGGACATGCCTTCCCATACGCGGTGGATGAGGCCAACGTAACAGCTTTCCCCCTCAATCCATCCAGACTCTTCCAGAGCCTTTTTCACGTCCCTTTCGTCTGCATGCTCTCCATCCATAAGCTTTTTTGCCAGCTGTGAGACTGGGGAGTCCACTCTGCTCCAGGATTTGCTTCTTTCCGTTGACTGCAGAACGGAGGCGGCGCTCCTGCCCAAAAGGTTCATTGCGCGCATATCGTCGGCTAGGAAAGGCGCGTTTCCCTCCCTGGCCGCAGCAATGCGGCAGGCTAGGGCCCCTTCGACAAAGACATTGTAGAAAAGAGCGTCTTTGCCTTCAACCCGGGCAGAGTAGGCGTTTTCTTTTGACAGCTGGCGGGCGCCGTCCGCACTGCGGTCCAGCGCGGCAAACAGCCCATTCCCAATGTTCGGAGGAGACGACAAGACTATTCCGTCGCTCCTTATGGCAGCAACGCCGGAAGAGAGAATTTTGGCGCTTGCAGACAGAAGCCGCCCCAAATCCCCTGCCACAACGCCTTCCAATAGCTCGCTCTGCCACTCGGCGTAGCTCCAAAACAGGCTGTTGAGGGCGCGCAAAGCGTCTTGCGCAGCGGAAGCGCCCTGCGCCCCTTCAATGAAAATGCATGGGCCTTCCATGCCTAACTGTTTTGCGCCAAAGAAAAGGAGGGCGCCTTTGGGGCTTCGATGCGCAGGCGCGCGCCCGTTTAAGGCAACGGCTATGCAGCCCTCTTCCAATTCGTCTGCCCCCAAGGCGAGCGCCCGCCCAATTTCCGCCTCTCCGAAAGGCGTGGCGTTGCCAAAGTCAGCTTTTAGCGCCTGCGCCAGTTTCTCCAACGACAGTTTCAAAGGCCTTCTCCTATACTTTATTTCTTATGAATCCATGCCGCCCTATTCATGGTGTTTACTGAATTGACGGCTTATATGCCATGCCTTATACTTCGATTATACCAAGGAAAGCGGAGCCTGGGACGCCGGCGGCCTTGCTCCCATCCATTAGGAGCGCAAATGCAAAAGAAACGGCTGATCGTTGTTGCATGCGAAGTTGTTCGCACAGAAGTGGATGCGCTGGCTTCAAAAAGCCCGCACGACATTGACATTAAGTACGTAGACCAGGGGCTCCACAATGTTGGCAAGATAAAAATGCCCATTGAGCTTCAGAAAATACTGGATGAGATCGAGCAGGCAAAATATGACGCAATTCTGCTTTTTTACGGGCTGTGCAACAATGGGGTTGTCGGCCTTCGCGCCTCCATTCCTATCATCATTCCAAGGGCGCATGACTGCATCACATTTTTCCTTGGCTCCAAAGAAAAGTATCGGGAATACTTTGACTCACATCCTGGCACTTACTTTTTCGCTTCAGGCTGGAATGAGGAAACTTTTAGAGGAAACGAGAGCCTGGAACTGGAAAAAATGAAGCAGGAGTATATCGACAAGTACGGAGAGGACAACGCCGAGTACCTAATGGAAGTTCTCGCTGCCCCTCCCCAGCATTATAAACGCCTTTCCTTTATCAATACGGGCACAGGCAGTGTGGATAGCTACCGCGCCTCTGCAAAGCGCTTTGCCGAAGAAGCGGGATGGGAGTTTGAGGAAGCGGTTGGCGAGACAACGCTGTTTCAGAAATTCCTAAATGGGGAATGGGACAGCGATTCGTTTCTGACCGTCCCAAGCGGCAGCACAATTCAGCCAAGCTACAGGGACGACATAATAAAGATTGGAGAACCCCAAACAAAATGAGCAAGTTGGAAGAAGCGCGCAGCCTAGCGTATGAAGCTGGCTTTACAAATGTCGGAGATCTTGACGTAGACAGCATCAAAGTCTACACGGAAGTGCGCGACGCGTGCGCCGAGAACAAATGCCACCAGTACGGAAAAAACTGGGCTTGCCCTCCAGGGTGCGGCACTTTGGACGAGTGCAGCGAGCGCATGCATAAGTACAAGAAGGGCCTGATTCTGCAGACAACCGCCACGCTGGAGGACTCGCTGGACATTGAGGGAATGACAGAGTTGGGGGAAAACCACGGAAAGCACTCAAAGGAGTTCGGCAAAAAGATTAAGGAGATTGCCCCGTCTTCTATGATGGTTGGCGCTGGAGGCTGCATTCAGTGCGAAACCTGCACCTATCCCGACAGCCCCTGCCGTTTTCCAGACCAAACCACGTCATCGATGGAGGCGCTTGGCATGCTGGTCAGCGAGGTATGCAAGGACAACAACATTCCCTATTATTATGGGCCTGGCACGCTGACATTTGTGTCTTGCGTGCTGCTTGAATAAGGGGGGGCAGACGAGAGGCGCTCCGCCGTTTTCTTGCACAGGCGCCTCGCTCAACGCTGCGCCGCTTTTCTTCGCGCCTGAGGGGGCGCTGCCCTCATCCCAGTGGCGGGAGCCTCCCGGCGCAGGCTTCATAGGCCCTCCGCCCTGGCTTTGCCTCTCCCCCTTCTTTGCAGCGTTATATGCGCGTAGAGCCGATTTGCAAATATATTGCCTGTAACCGGAGATCCCTATTCTAGGGCATAGCCGCAATGGAATGCCTGGCGCCTGGACTAAGCGCTGCGCGCGAAAGGGAGGGCAGCGCGCATGAGCGGCAATGGCGCTGATTCGAGCGCTCCCGCCTTTTGAGCGATTCGGAGCCTTGAACATTAGAGTCTAGAGCCAAAGGGGCCTGGGGCGCCTGCGAATGCAGCATGGCGAGCTTCTTCGGCGGCTCAGCAACAGCCATCGGGCGGAGGGAAAGCAGCGCGCTTTGACAGCGCTGCCGTTGCAATTTGAAAGCGCAAGGGAAGAGGCTGGGCAAAATGGCGCTTAATGCAGGAGCGTCGCCCTGCAGTGCTGGCATTTTGAAGAGATGAGCGCCTTCTGCGCCAATGCGCTCAGCGCAAACCCTCTTTCTATATGCGCCATGCGAGCCTCTATTGAGCTGCCTAAAAATGACTGGAGCGCCTGCGCTGCTTTATAGCGCGAAGCGCCCCCTTCTTTTTTTTGCAGCTGGCGCAGAAGCCGCGGCTGAGCAAAAGCGGCCGTGGCGCAGATTGCGCGCTTCTTCCGTCGGCCGCGGAGGCTGAAAAAGGAGGCCAGCGCCTCCTCGCCTTCTCTCATCCGATGGACGCAGTTTGCCCATGCAGCAGCTTCCATAGCCGGACCGGGCGCAGCCTGCCATGCCATTGCCGCCGGATCAGCTGGATGCGGCAAAGGGATCACTGGAAAAGCGATGCCTGCGCCTCTCAGGCATCGCTTTTGCCGCCTATTTGAGGGCAGATGCAGCCGGGCGCGCAAAGCCTGGGCCCTTTGGCAGCCTGCCAATAAAGCAGCAAAGCCTGCATTTGCCGGGCAATGCCGTTAAAATCCAGCTCCGCAAGCTGGAGCCGCTCATCATCCAAAGCCCGCTTCTGTCATGAGGGCAGGGACTGCGCGCCAGCTGGCGAAGGGGAAAGCAAAGCGGCTAGCCTCTTCTGCATGGGCTGCCAAAAGGCCTATTTCGCCCATCTCCTTCGCCAAAAGGCCTTCAAATAATGAAAGGCGCGCGCATTCTTCGTTCATTGCGCCTATGCATTCATTTAGCATTGAGCGCTGGCGATCTTCCTTTGCAGCGAACAAAAAAGTTGCCAAAAGCAGCAGTTTTGTGTTAAGATCCGTTTTATTCGGAGATAATTCCGCCTTCTTTTATAGTCTGGGTTCAATGGGGAGCCGCCGCTAGGCCTGACGCTCGCCATTTTTGTTGTTTCTGGTTTGCTGCCCTTTGCATGGGCTTCAAATAGTATTTAACCATTTAGAGAGGGAAAAATGAAAAAAGCACTGTGCGTTTTACTTGCGCTTTCGCTGGCAATGGGCGTGGCGGCCTGTACTAGCCCGCAACCGACAAACGGCGGGAGCGGCACGCCTGTGGACGGGACGGGATCGCCAGATCTAGGCCTGCTCCAGGCAGGCAAGCTTCAGATTGGCATTGAGATCGCATATCCGCCCCTAGAGTACTTCGCCGATGACGGAGTGACGCCGACTGGCTTCGATGTGGAGATGTCCAAAGCGATCTGCGCAGCGTTGGGGCTTGAGCCCGTGTTTATCGACACGGCATGGGATGGCATTTTTGCTGGATTGAGCACGAACAAGTACGATATCGTCTGCTCGGCGGTCACGATGAGCGCAGAGCGCGCAAATGACATGGATTTCACTGTCCCTTATGTGGAGAACTGGCAGGCGATTGCCATTAAGGTGGGCAATGCTCCGGTTACGGAGCTGGCTGGGCTTAATGGCTTGAAGGTTGGCTACCAAGACGCAACGACTTCCACGGAGTTTTTGGATGAATTGATTGCAACTGGCCAGGTTAAGTGCGAAACCCACCCTTACGAAAAGGTTATGCAGGCATTTGACGATTTAAGAAATGGCCGCATCGACTGCATTCTGACAGACAGCGTGGTTGCGGCAGGCTATGTGCACGACGAGCCGGAAACCTTTGCAACAAGCTGGCTGCAGTCCGCCGAAAGCGACGCTGTGGTCGAGACTTTTGGCATAGCCGTCAAGAAGGGCAACCAGGCACTGGTAGACGCGCTTAATTCGGCCCTTGCCGAGCTTCAGGCAAACGGAACGCTGGATTCTTTGAAGAGGGAATTTGCCCTGATCAACTAGCGGCTTAAGTGGGGCATGGGACGCATCTGCGCACCATGCCCAAAAGGCAGAATGGAAGGCGCAGGCGATGAAAAAGCCCAACAAATGGCTGAACAAGAAAGCGATTATTTTTGCCGCATGCATTGCGGCCCTTGCTGCCCTGCTTGCGATCCTCAATTTGGCGCAGCCTTCTTTGGAGATGATTGAGGCGGGCATCCCCCCCTCGTTTGAGGAAGGCGCCGGCACGCGCTTTGCAAAGGCGGAAACAAACTACCTAGCATTTCGCATTGTTCGCGCAAGCAATCTGAGGACAGCAGAGAAACTCACGTTTATCGGCTTTGCAGGCAAAGTCTTCGAAATTGCGCCGGACACCTTCGCTTCAGGCGTCGCTGATGTGCTCTTTTGGCTTCCTGCGCTCATGCGCGGCACGCGCATCACCGTTTCCCTGACAATTGTGTCCGTTGCGGCGGGGCTTGTAGCCAGTGTGTTTCTTGCTCTTGGAAAAATATCCCGTTATAAAGCGCTAAGCAAAATGTGCGGCGCCTATATATTCTTTTTCCGGGGCACGCCGCTGCTCATGCAGCTTTTTTTCGTGTACTACGCTTTGCCTGAAATCAATCCGGCGCTCACGATAAACAACAAATTTGCTGCCGCCTTTATTGCGTTTGCCATGAATTCCTCTGCATACTGCGCAGAGATCATTCGCGCCGCAATTCAGTCTATAGACAAGGGCCAGTTTGAGGCAGCCCAGACATTGGGGCACTCCTACGCGCAGACCATGAGCCTGATCATTATTCCGCAGGCGATCCGCCGCCTCATCCCGCCTGTTGCCAATG
>JAITGT010000030.1 GCA_031280495.1 Eubacteriaceae bacterium | reverse complement strand
TCATTCCGGGCGGCATATAGAACGGAAATGGCCCAACCATGGCTGAGTATGCCTCATCCGGCGTTGGCATTCCCATGACATAATCTGGGAATTCTCCTTTAGAAAGCCCCAGGTACATCTCTTTTGGTGTTCTTGGCATTATTCATCCTCCTATGGCGCCTGGCAGTTTTCGCTGCTGCATGCGCGAAAGCGCTCCAGGCGCTACAAATTGAACAATATGATTATAGCACAGCAATTGTATTCCGATCATACGCTTTCCCTTTCGCCAGCAAGATTAATAGTCTTCTTCGCCAGTGAAATCGCCTTCCTCCGCAATTGCAGGCTCATATCCAACAGTCGGCTTTGCAAGGACAATAATCCGCACTTTTTCTTCGACTTCGTTTAAGGCGCCAGGGTTCTCCGCAAAATATTTTTTTGCGTTCTCCCTCCCCTGGCCGATGCTCGCCCCATTGTATGTATACCATGCGCCTGACTTGTCGATTATGTCCAGCTTCACCGCCATGTCGAGCACGTCCCCTTCGCGGGAAATGCCCTTGCCAAAGATGATGTCAAATTCAGCCTGTTTAAACGGAGGGGACACTTTGTTTTTGACAACTTTGGCTCGGGTCCGGTTCCCGATGATCTCCTGGCCGTTCTTAAGCGCCTCCCCCTTGCGAATGTCAATGCGCACAGACGAATAGTATTTAAGGGCGTTGCCGCCTGCGGTAACCTCTGGGTTGCCGAAAACGACGCCGATCTTCATGCGAAGCTGGTTGATAAAGATGACAGTCGTCTGCGTCTTGCTGATCGAAGCAGTCAGCTTGCGCAGCGCCTGGCTCATCAGGCGGGCTTGGGCGCCCATGGTTGCGTCCCCCATCTCGCCTTCGATCTCGGATTTCGGGACGAGAGCGGCGACAGAGTCGACAACGACGACGTCCAATGCCGCGCTGCGCACAAGCGCTTCGCAAATTTCCAGGGCTTGTTCGCCTGTATCCGGCTGGGATACAATGAGGTTGTCCAAGTCTACGCCGATCGCCCTGGCATATACTGGATCAAGGGCGTGCTCAGCGTCGATAAATGCCGCGTTTCCCCCTGATTTTTGCGCCTGGGCAACCACGTGCAGCGCAACGGTGGTCTTTCCGGAGGATTCGGGGCCATAAATTTCAACGATTCTTCCTCTTGGCACGCCGCCTACGCCAAGAGCGATGTCTAGGGAAATGGACGATGTTGGAATGGATGGAATATTGTCTGCCATGAGCTCTCCTAGGCGCATGACAGATCCCTTTCCGAAGGACTTTTCGATGCTCTTGAGGGCTAGGTCCAATGATTTCTGCTTATCGTCACCCATGGTTGCTTACTTGTCTCCTCTATTTAGCTCTTTTATCGAATGGTAAAGGGCATGGAACGCCTGCGACACTCCTCGAGACTGCACCGCTGGACGATCCCCTCCAAAGACACTCTCTTCACAGGCCAGCTGGCCGAAGAAAGACAGCCCCATATAGCATTGGCCTGCTTTCTTTCCCTCAGACGGCCCGGGCCCAGCTACCCCGGTAAAGGACACAGCCACGTCGCTTTCAAACATTTCCGCGGCGCGCGCCGCCATTTCCAATGCTGTTTCGCGGCTGACCGCGCCATAGCGGGCAATCGTCCCCTTTTTCACTCCAAGGGCATGTTCCTTCGCCTCGTTTGAATAGGCAATGATCGATCCTTTGAACACGGAGGAAATCCCTTCCTTTCGGCACAGCGTCTCGCTGAACAGCCCTCCCGTATATGATTCTGCGCTCGACACTGTAATTGCCCCGCCTATTAAGGATTCTGCGACGACTTCCCAAAGCTCTTTCTTTTCTTCGCTGTAAAGGCTGTCGCCCAGAACGTCCTTAACCAGGCTGTCATAGGAAGAGATGATGCCAATGGACTCTTTTTCGCTTGCGCCAAAAGCTGTTGCCTTTAGCATAACTCCATAGGAGTTAATATAGGTATTAATGCGGTATAGCGGATCTTCGGGCAAAAGCGCCTCACGAAGCTTTGCCTCAAGAAAGCTCTCCCCTACCCCGCTTGTCATGTAATACTTCTCAGCAAAGGTTTTTTCCGCCTTTTCGCGAATTTTGGGGAGGGCAAACTCTTCAAACATAGGGCATAGCTCCCGCGGAGGCCCGGGCAGCATGACCACCGTTTTCCCGCTGCGCTCAAGGTAAACGCCTGGCGCCGTTCCAAACCTATTCTCCAGCGGCTGTGCGCCTCTAGGCATCCAGCACTGCGCTTCATTGTTGGCGCTCATGGCCGCATGGAGGCGGCCCATAGTTTTTTTGACATGCGCGTGGATGGCCTCGTCATAAACCATTTCAAGCCCCATTGCGTCCGCTATGGCCTTTTTCGTCAGATCGTCCAGCGTTGGGCCAAGCCCTCCGCTGGTCACAACGAGATCCGCCTTGCTTTCCGCTTCAAGAAAGGCCTCCTTCACATCACCGTCCCTGTCGCTGACAGTCTTGTGATAAACCACCTCAATGCCTGCCGAGTCCAGCGTTTTCGACAGATATGCCGCATTTGAGTTAACGACGTCGCCGAGGAGAACCTCGTCCCCTACAGCCAAGATTACTGCCTTCATAGCACCCCCGCTTTGCCGGCCAGCCTCACGACTTGGGCTGGATGACATCATAGTTTTTTGCAATATAGTTGCAGCCAGAAAATACGGTCATAGCAAGCGAAAACCAAAATACGGCGTCTGCGCCTCTTGCAAGCCATGGGGACGAAAGGATTCCCTCAAAATGCATCGCCGAGAGGGCGACTAGCTGGGAGGCGGTCTTTGCCTTCCCATATATGTCTGCGGCCAGTACGCGATTATTGAGCGCAGCCATTGTCCGCAGGGAAAGAATGGACATTTCCCTTGCCAATATCAAGATCAGGGCAAAAGCGGATATTCTCTGATCCGCAACGAAAAGGCTTGCCGCAGAGAGCGCGAGAACCTTGTCTGCCAGCGGATCGAGGAATTTGCCCAGATCGGTCACAAGGCCTCGGCTTCGCGCGACATAGCCGTCAAGGCAGTCTGTCAGGGCGAGCAGGATAAACAAAACACCCGCTCCGGCAGTCCAGTGGGGCCTTTCCAGCGCCATCATCGCGCAGTAGGCAGGAATGGCGAGAATACGGGCAAGAGTAATCCTATTGGGGAGGTTCATTGGAGAGGCCTTTCTTCGCGTCCGCTATCAAGTCGTGCGCTGTGGCGCCTGTGACATAGGCCCAGAGAAAATCGCCGGCGCACAGATCTTCGCCCGTGTGCACATACACAATGCCATCCACGTCTGGGGCGTCCATATAGCTGCGCCCCGCATATACTCCAGGCGATTCCTCTCCTTCAATGAGAACTTCAATATAAGTCCCGATCCTGTCTTCCATGTTTTTTTGCGACAGGCTCTCCTGCAGCTGCATCAGTTCGCCATAGCGCCTGTTTTTCTCTTTGGAGGGAACATGCCCGGGCAAGCCGTACGCCTTTGTCCCTTCTTCTCGAGAATAGCAGAAAACGCCTACGCGATCGAGCCTTGCTTCGCAAAGAAAGGATTTGAGCTCGTCCACATCGCTGCGGCTCTCCCCAGGAAAGCCGCACACAAAAGAAGAGCGGATTGCAATACCCGGGATCTCATCTCTCAACATCGAAATTTGGCCCTTTATGCCTTCTTTCGTCTGAGGCCTTGCCATGGCGCGCAAAATTCTGTCGCTTGCATGCTGAAAAGGAATGTCAAGGTAGGGAAGGATCTTGTGGGAGGATTTCATCAATTCCACAAGCTCAGAAGAAATGGACTCTGGATACATGTACATGAGGCGAATCCAGTGAATGCCTTCAATGCACTCCAGCCGACGAAGGAGCTTCGGGAGGCTGCTGCCGTCGCTTAAGTCAGAGCCGTAATCTCCCGTATCCTGAGCGACAAGGACAAGCTCGCGCACGCCGTTGCCTGCAAGGATTTCCGCCTCTTTGAACAGGCTGTCCATGCTCCTGCTTTTGAGGTTTCCGACAATTTTGGGTATGGCGCAAAAGGAACACACTTTATTGCAGCCTTCTGAGATCTTTAAGTATGCCGTGTAGGGCGGCGTAGAGACAATCCTGCCTTCTTCGCTCCATTCCGCAGCGGGGGCGCCTTCAAGAAGGAAAGCGAGAATTGCGTCGATTGAGCCCTTTCCGCAGACAAGGTCCAGCCCTTCGATCCCAGCCTCAAGCTCCTTAGCGTATCGCTGCGCTAGGCAGCCCAGCGCAATCACAGCCTTTGCGCCTGCGCTCTTAAAGCGTGCCGCCTCAAATAGGGCTTCCACGGACTCCTCCTTGGCCGAATCAATAAAGCCGCATGTGTTGACTAAAATATAGTCTGCGCCCTCGGGCCCGTCAATCGGCGAAAATCCGGCCTCCCTCAGCGCAAAAGCAAGCTTTTCTGAGTCAACCGTGTTCTTGTCGCACCCAAGGCTGTGGATATAGAAAGTTCCCCTCATTTGGCGCCTCCATAATAGTCTTCTCTTGCGACCAGAACCTTTCGCGGCTTTGAGCCATCGGCTGAGCTTATGTAGCCGAGCATCTCCATTTCGTCAATAATCCTGCCTGCCCTCGCATATCCAAGGCGGAGGCGGCGCTGTATTGTGGAGGTGGAGATTGCGTTTTTCTCGAAAGCGATCTCCATTGCCTTTGGCAGCAGCTCATCCTTGAACGATGGGCCGCCCGCTTCCATAGCGTCCGACTCGCCCGGCTGGCGCTTGATGCCCTCCATGACGGACTCATCGTACTTTGCGGACTGCTTGCGCTTGATAAAGCCGACCACCCGCTCAATCTCCTTGTCGGCAACAAAAGCGCACTGGGCGCGAACCGGCGCATTTCGCTCTTGCGGCAGGTAGAGCATGTCGCCCTTTCCCAATAGCCTCTCTGCGCCGCCCATGTCAAGAATGGTTCTTGAGTCAACCTGGCTCATGACCGCAAAAGAGATGCGGGACGGAATGTTGGCTTTGATCACGCCCGTAATGACATTGACCGAAGGCCGCTGCGTCGCCAAGACAAGATGTATCCCTGCTGCGCGAGCAAGCTGGGAGAGGCGAATAATAGACGCTTCCACCTGCTGCGCGCTGACGAGCATCAGATCGTTTAGCTCGTCGATGATGAGCAGGATGTGGGCAAGCTTCCCTTCCCCCTTTTCCTTCATTTTGGCGTTATAAGAGGAGATGCTGCGCACTTTTGCTTCCGAAAACATTTCGTAGCGCCTTGTCATCTCCCGAACGGCCCACCCAAGCGCGCCTGCGGCGTCTTTTGCGTCCGTGACAACTGGGATGAGCAGGTGGGGAATGTCGTTATAGACGTTTAGTTCCACCATCTTTGGATCAATGAGAATCATGCGCACGTCTTCTGGAGCTGAGTGAAAGAGTATGGACATGATAATTGTGTTGATGCACACGCTCTTGCCCGAACCTGTCGCGCCTGCAATCAGCAGGTGGGGCATTGCAGTCACATCCACCACCATATCGCCTCCTGCCAGGTCTTTGCCCATCGCGACAGCCAGTGGAGAGGGATGGGCGCGAAATTCTTCGGTCGACAGGATCTGGGACAGGCGAACGATGGAGATCTCCTTGTTGGGCACTTCGATGCCAATCGCCGACTTGCCCGGAATCGGTGCCTCGATGCGCACGCGCTGCGCGGCAAGCGACATTGCGATGTCGTCTGACAGGCTAATAACCTTGCTTACGCGGATGCCAGGCTTAAGCTGCAGTTCGTATCGCGTGACAGCAGGGCCAACGCTAACTTCGGAAACGCCGGCTTCTATGCCAAAATTTGCGAGCGCCTTTTCCAGCAAGGTGACATTTGCGAGCACCTCCTGCTGCCTCTTTGCAACAGAGGCGGGCTCTTTCTCCTGATCCAGAAGAGTGAGCGGCGGCATGGCGTAATCCTGCCTGCCTGAATCCGCCTCCTCGGCGGACGCAAGATCCAGCGCCTGGGCGGCGGGCAGGGCCGCTGCCTCGCTAGCCTCCTCGCGGCCAATAATGCGCACTGCATTGCGCCGCTTTTGCGCAGCATCCTGATCGCTTGTCCCAAGAGGGTCTCTCGGAGCTTTTAGGAGGGCGATCTCAGAAGCCTTGGGCACAGCCGCCTTAGCGCTTTGGCGGCGGGCTGGCGCTGCGGCTTTCGCGCTGCTTTCCGCCTTTTCTTTTCCATGGGCCAGCTCAACGATGCTTTTTCGAAAAATCATAATAAAAGAAACCACAGAGACGAGGCAGACAACCAGCGCCGCCCCCAGCCCGCCTAAGAGGTCGGCAAGCGCCTGAGCGGCAATCTGCCCAGCAAATCCCCCAGGTGCGGGGCCATCCCACATCGCCTGGTAAAATGCGGGATCAAAGTAGGAATAGTGCGAAAAGTCTCTGTATGCCCCAAGGCCAAGAATGGCTAAGGCGTTTGCCGACATGATTGCTGTGTAAAAGCTTCCATGCTCTTTTGTAAAAGTCTCAAGCTTCGCCAGGAGAAACGCCCCCTCGAGAATGAGGGCCAGCGCGATGACGTAGCGGCCGCCCGTTCCGGCGAGGTGAAGCGAGAAGGAGCCAAAGAACGCGCCCAGCGCTCCTGGCGAGGGCAGCGCAATGCACAGGAGAAGGTAGAGCCCCGAAAAAAGAAAGCAGAAGCCCTTGATCTCCGTCTTGAGGTCTTCCCTTCGCCTGCGCTCTTTGGCTGAAGGCCGCCTCGATCCTTTCCTCTTCGCCTTTCCCACCGACTGTGCCATGCCCTTACACCTTGCCTTTTGAGATTTCAACGATTTTATTTAGCCTTCGGCTTAGCGTGGACTTAGTCACGGAGCCAGAAGAGTCGCTTGCCAGTTCCGACAGGCTGCCAAGCTCGTTTCCAAGCCTTAGTTCGGCGGCGGTCTTCAGTTCCGCCCCAAGGCTGCCGTAGCGGCCGCTTTCCATGAGGGCATGGATTGCTTCTACCTGCCTGAGGGAAGATTCCACAGACTTGTTGATGTTTGCGGTGTCGCAGTTTACCGCGCGCTTCATTTTGTTCTTCATTGCCTTCATCGCAAGGCTCCCTTCCGCTTTCAGATAGTGGCTGTTAGCCCCTATGAGAGCGAGGGTTGTTGCATAGCACTCGGAATTCTTGGCGTAAAGTATGTGGCGGCGGCTCTTTTCCCTGAGCCGAAACTCCACGCCATAGGAAGAGAATACGCCCTTGAGAGCAAGCGCAACAGCCTCATCAGGCAGGCGAAACTCTATAAGGTAGGCATTCTGCGGATCTGTGCAGTAGCCGCATGCCAGAAAAAGGCCGCGCATAAATGCCTGGCGGGACGATCTTTCGGCCAAAAATGCCTTTTGGATGGAGAAGGCCGGGAGATCCATGCCATAATAGCGCAGGATCTCCGCCACACGGCCTGAATCGGAGACTTCGACAGTATACTCTGCCTTTTCCCCAAAAGAAGCAATTTCTGAACGGCAGACTGCGCCTTTGCACACAAAGGCGCGGTCAAGCAGCCTAAAAACGTAGCGTGCCATGGACGCAGACGGCGTCCGGATCGAAAGGGGCGCCTGCCCGCCTTTTGCCAGGCAGTGCGGCAGCGAAGCGGCAAAAACGCCATAAAGGGCCGCTTCCGCTTCGGATATGTCGGTTTCGGAGCAAAGCGACAAGCTGCTCTTAATTTCTTCATGAAAGCGCATGCCTATCCCCCCTAGCGCTATTGTATATTATAGGCCGAATGCATGCCGCAATTGCAGCGCCCGGCAGAAAGATATGATCAGTGAGAGATTCAGCCCAAACAGGGCAGTTTGGAGGGCGGATGCCAGCGGGCGCGCATGCCCCCTCCAAGCAGAAAGGGCTAGCCTTCCTGGCCCGCCCTGGAAAGGGCCTCCCGCGGCCAGGGCCATTCCAAAGCCCCTTCGTGGCCGCAAAGCGAAAAGGGCCGGCGCCCCTTGCGCAACTTTGCGCCATCGTATAAGATGTCTAGAATAATGCCCTAAGGAGGCAGGCATGGCCGCAAAACGGTTTGCCCTTTACTTCGCGCTAACGCTGGCGGCGATAGTGCTTCTCAGCTCTTTCGAATCCGATATGTACATCATGGACGCCCACCATTCCAGCCTTTCTTCGGAAGCCCTATTTGAGCGGCTTTCAACGCCCTAGCCCTTGGAGCGAAAAGAGGCCTTAAGAGCCTGAAGCGCCTTTTAGGCCTCTGGTTATATGCTGGTAGCTGTAGAATCGGATCGGGTTGATCTGCCCTGACGCAACAGCTGCCTTGACGCTGCAGCCAGGTTCGGAAAGGTGCATGCAGTTGCGGTAGCGGCAGTCCGAGTAGTCGTAAAACTCCGGATAGTGTTTCCAGACGGCATCGGCGGGAAGGCTGAGATCCAAAAGCGAAAAGCCTGGCGTGTCCACAATATAGTCGCCCCTGCCCGTCACATAAATCTCCGCATGCCTTGTGGTGTTCTTTCCCCTCCGGAGCTTGCGGCTGATCTCTTGCGAGGCGATCTCTCGATCCAGGCAGAATTTTGATATAATGGTCGACTTGCCTGCGCCTGAAACGCCGGAAAATATAGTGGTGTTTCCTTTCAAAAGCCTCTCTATCTCGTCGAGCCCCTCTCCATAAGCGACACTGGCAAACACAAGGTCTGCGCCTGCCCCTTTGTATATATCCTTCACCTCGGCAATTTGGCCTTTGTCCGCAAGATCCGCCTTGTTAAAGCAGATTGCGCTCTTTAGCCCGGAAGCGCCGTTTTGTATGAGCATTTTGTCCAAGAGAGGATACGACGCGTCCGGGCTTTTCAGGCTTGCGACAATGAGGCCGAGCGTCGCGTTCGCTACGCTCGGCCTCGCCAGGCAGCTTAAGCGCGGCAGCACTTCGGTCATCATGCCGCTTTCCAGCCGAAACCGCACCCTGTCGCCGACAAGGGGGGTAACCCCGCTAATGCGAAAGCGCCCTCTCGCGCGAATGGTGCAAACTTTCCCGCTGTCCGTGCGAATGGTGTAAAAGCCTCCCACGCCTTTTACAATTGTGCCTGTCTCAATATTGCTTTCCCCTTCGCCCATCTAGAACAGCATCTCTCTAATGCCCATGTTTGTTCCATTTATTCTTATTTCATACTCAAGCTTTTCGCCTGGGAACCCGCTAACTTTGAAGTCAAGCTGCGCGTCGCGCACCATTGTTCCGTCATACAGAGCCGGGCGGCTGCCCTCAGTCGCGCGGACGTATACGTTAACGGTGTCGCCGGAGATCCCAACCGTTAGCTCGGCAAGCGAAATTTGGATTGTTTTCTCAATTTTCTGCCCTTTGCTGACGACAATGCTGACCCTCGACTGCTTTTTGACAGTCGTTGCCGCGTTCGGAGACTGATCGATGATGCTTCCGACCGGCTTGGAGCTTTCCTCTTCCGTAACGCTGCCAAGCAGGAGATCCACTGCCTGCAATTCCCTCCTTGCCTGCGCTTCCGTCTTGTCCACAAGCCCGGGCACCGTCACTGTGTCGGGCCCTTGAGAGATGACGAGGCTAACTGGAGTCCCCTCAGAAACGCTGATGTTGGCGTTTGGGTTTTGGGATATGACATAGTCTTTCTGAATTGTCTCGTCAAATGCGTACGTCTCTTCCCCTTGGCTCAGGTTGCGCTCCTTGAGGCGGGTCTGCGCCACAGATTTGTGAAGGCCGACAACGCTCGGCACAGAGATGGATCTAGGCCCCCTGGAGATGTGCAGGGTCACCTTTGACTCTCTTTTGACAGGCGTGCCCTGCTGAGGGTCGGAAGCAATGATATAGTCCTTTTCCACGTCTAGGGAGTCTTCATACACAGGCTCCCAGTCAATTTTCAAACTCCTCAATTCCTGGCGAAGCGCTTCGTCATACATTCTGCCCACAAGCTCGGGAATAGGCACCGCGTTGTCATACAGAATCATCGCCATGAGCACCGCCGCCACAGCCAATGTAACGGCGGTGATGAGAAGGTAGCCAAATTTGCGGTTTTTTGCCGCGGGCTTTTTAGAGGCTGTCTGGACCTTGTTTTCCGATCGCGCAAGCGCCCGCGCCGGATCTCCGCCTTCTTCTGAATATGTTGGCTCAATCTCAACGGCAGGGCTGTCAATAAAGGCGCGAAGATCGCTGATGAGCTCGTTCGCGTTTTGGTAGCGGTCGTCAGCCTTCCGTCTTGTAAGGTTGAGGACGATCTGGCTCATATTCGGCGGAATGCCGGTATTCAGAAAGGAAGGGTCGGGAACCTTGTTCTGCACGTGCTTAAGGGCGACTGCGACCGGCGTGTCCGCGTCGTATGGAAGCTCACCGGTGAGCATTTCATACATGAGGATTCCGAGGGAGTAAAGATCGCTTCTTGCATCCAGGAAGCCGCCCCTTGCCTGTTCCGGAGAGATGTAGTGCACGCTTCCAAGGGCTTCGTCGGTCGCGGTTACAGTTGATGAATTGACGGCCCGGGCAATGCCAAAATCTGCCACTTTAGGCGTCTTGGAGGAAGTGAGGAGGATATTGTGCGGCTTTATGTCCCTATGTATGATATTGTTGGCGTGCGCGTGGGCGAGGGCATTGGCAATGGGCAGCACAAGCTCAGCGGTCTCTTGGGCAGACAGCTTTTTTTTGGACTTAATATAGCTTTTGAGCGTCTTGCCGTCTATGAACTCCATGACTATAAAGTAGATGCCGTCTTCGCTTCCCACGTCAAAAACGCTGACAATATTTGGATGCGTCAGCTTAGCGTCGGACTGCGCCTCGCGCATGAACTTTTTTAGAAACTGCTCGTTCTCCATGAACTCGCTCTTGAGGACTTTGATTGCCACAAACCTGTTGAGCCGAATGTCCTTGGCTTTGTAAACCATAGCCATTCCACCCTGGCCGACGAGTTCGATGATCTCGTACTTGTCTTCAAGCACTTTTCCGATCATTGCGCTCATTGCGTCTCCTCCATTTCAGCCAGTACAACCGTTATATTGTCTGTCCCCCCATTCTCGTTGGCGAGATCAACAAGGCTCTCCACTGCTTCGGCGAGCGGCTGGGAGCGGGCAATGCGCAAAATGTCCTTGGATTTGACCATGTTTGACAGTCCGTCGCTGCATAAAAGCAGCCTGTCGCCTTTTTCGAGCACAATGTGAAAACAGTCCACCTGGATCTCTTCGTCCGTGCCAAGGGCACGCGTAATGACATTTCTGCGGGGGTGGTTCTCAGCCTCCTGGCGCGTCAGCTGCCCTTGGTCGATGAGGAACTGCACAAGCGAATGATCTTTGGTAATCTGCGTGAGGCTGTCATTAATGATGTATGCCCTTGAATCGCCTATATGGTAGACATTGGCTACGACTCCGTTTGCGACGCACAGCGTCAGTGTTGTGCCCATTCCGGCGTAGCTCTCAGAAAATTCGGCTTCCTCATGTATCTTTTTGTTTATGGAGAGTATCAGGTCCTCTATCTCGTTTGGCTTTTCGAAAAAATCGGCGTCGGGCTTGTCCCTGAAATAGCCCTCTATATCGTCCGCTGCGATTTTGCTGGCAACTTCGCCGGCGTTGTGCCCTCCCATGCCGTCTGCGACGGCCATAACAGAGTAATGCTCGGCGTTGAGGCAAGTAAAGCAGTCCTGGTTGATGCTGCGCTGTCTGCCTATATGTGTTTTACCGATCGCAAGCATGAGACCTCCCTAGGGTTTCTGGCTATAACCGGACAGTTGGCCGCATGCGGCGTTTATGCCGCTGCCGAGGCTTCGCCGGATGGTGTGCGGAACTCCGCGTCTGGCAAGCTTTTCAGAAAACTTTCCGACTGCCTGTTTGGAGTTGGCGCGGAAAGATCCCCCTTCGTTTATGTCAATCAGGTTGATTTGAGAGCCTCCGGAATTGGTGATTTTTTCTAGCTCTGAGGCGCATAATTCCGTGTCGTTCAGCCCTTCGACAACTGAATACTCATATGTCACGCGCCTGCCGCCCAACACCCAGTAATCGCGGGCGGCTTCGAGCAGCGCATTCAGCGGGTAGCTTTTTTCCACTGGCATCAGGCGAAGCCGAAGTTCGTGGTATGGCGCATGCAAAGAGATGGCAAGATTGACAAAAAGCCTGTCGGCTATCATTTTGCGGATTCCCGGCACGACGCCACAGGTAGAAAGGGTGACTCTGCGCCGAGAATACCCGTATTCATCGGCGGAAGTAAGTTTTTCCAGAAAAATTTTAGTCTGATCATAGTTGTCCAATGGCTCTCCGCTGCCCATTAAGACAATATTTGCTATCTTAGGGCAAATATCCCTTTGTGCAATCAGCAGCTGGGAAAGCATTTCTTGCCAGGACAGGTTTCGCTTAAGCCCGTTTTTTCCGGATGCGCAAAAAACGCAGTGCATTGAGCATCCCGCCTGTGTGGATATGCATTGCGCGTCTCCATACCTATAGGCAAGGTTGACACCTTCGATTATTATATCATCATTACACAAATATAAGTATTTTTTCGCCCCACTTTTGCTGTCCCAGACAGTTTTTTCTAACTCAAGAGCAAAAGAAGTGAAATCTTTTTGCAAATTTTGCCGAAATTTCTCTGGCAAATCGGACATTTCTGCTATCTGCGCCCCCTTGCGAAGCCAAGACTGGATCTGCGCCGCCCGGTAGGGCGCCTCTCCCCTTTGCCTGCATGCCTCTTTGAGCTCGTTTGGCGTCATGGACACGAGGTTTTTGCAAATCTCCATGTCGTTTCCTCATGCCTTCTCAATCAGGCACATGAAAAATCCATCGCACCCGTCTTGCGAAGGGCTGAGCAACAGTTTTCCTGACTCTGTTTCCGGGTGCTTCCCCTTTAGGGCAAAGGGCAGGGATATTGGCGCCATTCTGGCGCTTTTTTCAGAGTCCACCAGGGCCTGGCAAATGTCTTCGTTCTCCGCTTTGGCCAGCGTGCAGGTGGAGTAAAGCAGGCGGCCCCCCTTTTTGAGGTAGCGAAACGCCTGGCTAAGCACAGACGCCTGCAATGCGGCAAGCGAGCGCTGTTTTTCAGGCGTGAAGGACCGAAGCGCCTCGGGCTTGCGGGACGCAACCCCGAGGCCTGAGCACGGCACGTCGCAAATGGCTTTGTCGTACATCCCTTCCTCCGGGCAGTCTTTAGTGGCGTCCCTACGCAAAGTCTTGACTGGAATGCCAAGCTGCTTAGCCGATCGGTAGAGCATGTCCAGCCTCTTTGGGTTAGCATCCGCGCTCTTTATTTGCGCGCCGCCGCTCACCAAATACGCGCCAAAGGACTTAGCGCCCGGAGCGGCGCACACGTCAATGACTGCGTCTCTTTTTTGGGGCGCCAGGGCATAGGACGAAATTTGCCCGGACAGGTCTTCCACAAAGAAATCCCCGCGCCGAAACATCTCTGTTCTAAACAGGTTTTTTGCCTCCTCGACGCGAAGCCCCCCCGGAACATATGTCCCCTCCGCCGCAATCCCTTCTTCAGCAAGGCTGCGGATAAGCTGGCCCTGCGTTGTTTTTTGCGTGTTTACCCGGATGTAGAGCGTTGGCAGCTCCTGGAAGCGCCTTGCGCACGCTTCCGCCTCAGCGTCCCCCATAACGGAGCGAATCGCCTTGAGGGCATGCGGGCCAAAGCCATAGTCATAAAGCATGCGGCTTTCGAAATTCTTTTCTGGCTCGCGCAGCGCCGCCTTTTGGCGCGCGACGTTGCGCAAGAGGCCATTTGCATAAGGCGCAAGGCTCTGGGAAACATACCCTTTCACGATATTGACAGAGTCATTGACAACAGCGTAGTCAGGTATTCGATCCAGGTAGAGAAGCTGATATGCGCCCATTTCAACCGCCAGAATCGCGCGGGGGTCCGCTGCCGAGCGCGCATTGGACAGCGAGCCCACTATTTTTTCCAGCTTGTTCAGCTTTTTGATTGTCCCATACACGATTTGCGCAGCTAGCTTTGCATCGCTTTCATAGGTGAGCTGCGCTGTGTGCCTCGTGATTGCCGCATTGGAAAGCCCATCGTGAAAGAGCACCTCAGACAGTGCTTTGTACGCCGCAAGGCGCGAGGGCGATATCTTCTTTTGGGCTGACTCCGGACCTTTTTTTTCCATCTAGTCGCGCCTTCGAAACAGCGAGAGCAGCCGCAACAGCTGCAAAAGGGCGGTGATCGTCGCAGCGACATAAGTCAGCGCAGCGGCTGAAAGCATGGAAGAAACCCCCTGCATTTCATCGGCCGCCGCCATGCCCAGCCTGTCCAGCTCAGCTTTTGCCCGCGCTGAGGCATTCAGCTCAACAGGAAGCGTAATGAGCTGAAAGAGAACGAACACCGAGAAAAAAACGATGCCTGCCAGGACCAGCCCCGAGGCCGAAAAGAGGATTCCTGCAAGAATCAAAAAGTAGGAAGCCATATTGCCAATTCCGGCGTAGGCGACAAGCGCGCTGCGCAGGCGAAGAAACGCATAGTTTTGCTGGTGCTGAAGGGCATGGCCGCATTCATGCGCGGCTATGGCGACAGAGGCGACGCTGGCTCCCTGCATGACCTCGGGGCTCAGCCGCAAAATGCGCTTCGCTGGATCGTAGTGATCCGACAAAAGGCCAGAGGCGCCCTCAATTCGCACAGACTCAAGGCCGTTTGCCAAAAGGATCCGCGTTGCGGCCTGCTGGCCTGTGGCCCCGGACGACATGCGCACTAGCCGGTATTTTCTAAATGCAGAGTTTACGCGCATCTGGGCAAACAGCGATATGGCAAGCGCGGGCAGCATGTATATAAAGTAAGTGGCATCGTAGTAAATGTAGTTTCTCACTGTTGTTGAAGCCTCCTTTTGTTCTTGCCTACCGGGCCTCTTCCGAAGAAAAGGCGCTGGCGTTGCCCCGAAGCCCCCGAAAGAATTCGTGCCCCGCCACCATGCCCTTTCCTTCCGCCTTAAGGCGGCCGATGCCGAGAATTCCGCCCTCTGCGGCAATGAGCAGGCGGCCATCCCTCTCGCCCAAGACCGTTCCGGGCTTTTCAGCCATTTCACGCCCTTCCGCCACAAGGCTTGAATCAAAAAACAGGACATGCCTTCCTTCCATGACGCCATATGCGCCAGGCGACGCGTCGAGCGCGCGAATTTGGTTGTGCACTGCACGGGCTGGGCTGGAGAAGCGGACACGCCTTTCGCTTTTTTCAATTTTTTTGGCGTAAGTGGCAAGCGATTCGTCTTGCGGGCTCCTCTCGCTTGTTCCCAGTTCGCATCTTTCAAGAACCTGCACAATGGCGCTTGCCCCTTCGTTCGCTAGCAGCCCAAAAGCTTCCCATGCCGCCATGCCCTCCGGCAAGGGAAAGGAGCGGCGCATAAGGACATCGCCTGTGTCCAGGCCTTTGCCCATCTGCATGATGGATAGGCCAAACACCCTGTCCCCTTCCATAATAGCCCTTTGCACAGGCGCAGCGCCCCGATGCCGGGGCAAAAGCGAAAAATGGATGTTTAAGGAGCCATAGAGGGGGGCGCGCAGAAGGCTTTCCCCGAGCAGCTGGCCATATGCGCAGACAACCGCCGCCCCGCAGCTTTGCGCCGCATTGAGCAAGGCTGGATCGCTGGCGCCCTCAGGCTGCGCCAACGGCAGGCCCAGTTCCCTGGCTGCCTTCTTTACCGCGTTGGGAACAGGCTTTAGCCCTCGGCGCGAAGAAGGGCGATCTGGCTGCGTGACCGCAAGGGCGATGCGGTGGCCTGCCTGGATAATGGCATGGAGGGCTGGGAGCGCATACTCCGACGAAGCCATGAAGACAATGTCCAAAGCCTGCTCACACCCCTTGCCCGGCATGGCCAGGCGCAGCTTCGCCGGCGCCTTCGGGGGAAGCTGCTTCTTCAGGCGATTCAGGCGCCTCTTCTTCCGCTGCCTCGCCATCGCTGTCATGCACCTCATACAGGGAGGAGGCAATGTCCGAATAAAGGATTCCAAAAAGATGGTCGATTTCGTGGCAGAGCACGCGCTTGAGCTGGCCTTCTGCTTCCACTGACTGGCTGTCGCCGTTTTCGTCGGTGTACTTAACCGTAATTTTTTGCGGGCGGGAGACAGTCCCCTGCCATCCCGGGACGCTCAGGCAGGCTTCAACAGACTCTTCCTGCCCTTCCTGCTGCGTAATCTCCGGGTTTATGAGCCGGACAGGGCCGTCCCCAATGTCAAGGACCACAAGGCGGCGCAGCACGCCAACCTGCACAGCGGCAAGGCCGATGCCACAGGCGTCGTACATTGTGTCCACCATGTCGTCCAAAATTTCCCGAATATGCCCGTCAATTTTTACAACCTCACGGCTGGCCATTTTAAGAATGCCGTCCCCGCTGTAGCGAAGTTGCCTTATTGCCATAGCATGCCTCCTAAAATAATATAGTCACAGCAGCGTAGCTGGATTAATTTCCACAAATACATTGGATTGGATCTTTGCTTTCCTCTCATTGTAGCCAGCGCGGAATTCCCCTTTGAAAGGGCTGTTCGGCTCAAGGGAGACAAGCAGATGGTAAATGTGCTTGCCTTTCAGCTTCTGTATGCTGGCGGGCGCAGGGGCAAAGATGCGCACAACCCCCTTCCAGTCGACGCGCTCCCCTATTTCTTGTGCATAGGAGTGCATCTCGCGGGCGTCTTTCACGCAGCCGTCCAAGTCTTCGTTGGCAACAAACACGCCCAGTATTTCCGTAAACGGAGGGTAGCGCATTTCCTGGCGGTGCGCGACGTCATAGGCGTAAAAACCGGCATAGTCATGCTCTGAAGCGTACAGAAGGGTTCTGTTTTCAGGCATATATGTCTGAAGGAGAGCCTCGCCGAATGATTCCCCCCTTCCCGCCCTTCCGCAGGCCTGCTCAACAAGCTGAAAGGTTCGGGCGGGGCTGTTCAAGTCCGGAAAGTTGAGGCTTACGTCAGCAAGTATGACACCGACCAGCGTCACCATGTGAAAATCAAGGCCCTTGACAGCCATTTGCGTTCCGATAAGGATGTCGGCTTCCCCTTTTGCAAAAGACGAAAGGATCGCCTGCATGCCGTCCCTTGTCAGGGCGGAGTCTGAGTCAAGGCGAAGGGTTTTTGCCCCAGGGAAAAGCTCAGCCACGGCGGACTGAATCTGCTCGGTGCCGGCGCCCATAAAACGTATCTTGTCCGAGCCGCACGCGGGGCACTCTGACGGAGGGGGCGCCTTTGAGCCGCAGTAGTGGCAAAGCAGCTCGCGTTTGCCCTTATGGTAGGTGAGCGCGACATCGCAGTCCCCGCACTTTGCCGTATAGCCGCATTTGCGGCAAAACACATATGTCGAGTATCCTCTGCGGTTGAGGAACAAGAGGGACTGCTGCCCCTTTTTGAGGCGATCCGCGATCGCTTCCTGGAGCCGGCGGCTGATTGGCGCCCTGTTCCCCTCCCTTAGCTCCTGGCGCATGTCCACAACCTCAACGGGGGGCAGCGGCTTGCCGTTTGCCCTCTCTTTGAGCTCTATTAGGCGGTACTGCCCTGTTTTTGCCCGGTAGTAAGCCTCTGTTGAAGGCGTTGCGCTCGATAGCACAAGCCTTGCCCCAGTGAGGGCGGAGATTTTCTCAGCCATGCCGACTGTGTCGTAGCGAGGCGAGGAGGAAGACTTGTAGCTGCCTTCGTGCTCTTCGTCAACCACGATAAGCCCAAGGCTCTGAAAGGGCATAAAGAGGGCAGAGCGCGCGCCCAAGGCCACTTTTGCCTTGCCGCTCGAAGTGGCGGCAAAAGCCTGCTGGCGTTCGGGCAGCGGCATTTTCGAATGGGCCATAGCCGGTTTTTGCCCAAAGCGCCGCTCAAGCAGGAGCGCCATCTGCGGAGTCAGGGCAATCTCTGGAACGAGCAGCAGGCATTGCCTTCCCGATCGGATGGCGTCTTCCATCATTTCAAAGAAAAGAAAGGTTTTGCCCGATCCAGTCACTCCGTGCAAAAGGTATTTTTGGGCGTGAAATCCTTCCCCATCCCTGTACTGCTGAAGCGCCTTCGCCTGATCTGCGAGCAAGGCGGGCTTGGCCTGCGGCAGGGGTGGAAGGTCCCAGGGCCCAGGCAAGGGCTCTTCACGGCAAGTGGCCAAGCCGCGCGCAACAAGCCTTTTCAATGCGTCCGGCCCCGCCCCTGACTTCAGGGACAGCTCTTTTTCATGCATTGGCCCAAGCTCCCTTAAGGCAGCCAGGGCTGCAAGCATTTTCGGCGCGTTCTTTGGCGAGGGCGCCGCGCCGCAATCAGTGGAAATGGCGTAAACGCGCCTTGAGGTTTGCCTTTCGCGCACAGACGCCCCTATTCCTCCAGGAAAAACAGCGCCTAGGGCCTCACGGAACGTGCAAAAATACTCTCTTCGGAGATGCTCCACCGCGTCGACCATGTAAGGCGGAAGGCAAGGCTCAAGATCAAAAAGAGAGTGGATCTTCTTGAGCCCTGGCCTAGCTTCTGTGCTTGTAGCGACAACAAAAGCCTGGCACAGCTTATTGCCTTTCCCAAATGGGACGACAACCCGCATGGCAGGCTTTACATCCATATCGCATGGTATTTCGTAGTCAAATGCCCTGTCAACGGCTACTGCGAGGCTGTCCACATATACCGAAGCGGTCCGGGCTTTCGCTTTGTCACTCGGGCTGGTCATCCTCAAAAGCTTCTTCCGCCTCGGCAGCCGCCTCATCGCCAGTCTCCGGCCCGCCCTCGCCGGATTCGCCGTCAAAAGATATGCCAAGCTGATTTTTGTATGTCACCTTGCCTGCTTCTATTTCATAAATGGCGGTAGTGACCTTATTGATGTATTCGTCCTTAATAAGAGGCCTCTTTCCGTCAAAGAGCTCTCTTGCCCTTTTGGAGGAGAGAAGGGCAAGGACATACTTGTTCTCCACTTTGTTCAGCAAGCTGTCAATGGACGGGGTAATCAGATTTTCCTGCGCAGACGTCTTTTTGTTCATTAGAATAGCGCACTGCGACCGTAAGTTCCGGGGAGTTTGCGCTTCCACCTCCTATAATTTGAAACGTGGAAGATCCATTGGCCTCACAGGACTAAAGCTCTAACATTATATAATAAACCTCTGGCATTTGCCAGCTAAATTGCGCTCTTTATGGCTGGCGGCTGTGCACAAGCAGCTTGCAAAAATCCTTTGGCTGGCCGCTGCGAACGAAGTGCGCGTTTGCTTTCGTTGAGTCGGGGCAGTTTAGCGGGTTGTACAGAAGGCCCGAAACTGTGCAAATATCCGTCTGCACAAGCTCGCTTGCCATAAGGCTTGCCCGCTCAAAGGCAGGGATGGAGATTGTGACAATGTCTTCAGCGGCAACTGGCTTGGAGGGATCGGCAGGGCTTGCCTTTGCCACTTCAATTTGCTCCATCGTTTCCTGCCTTTGCGCAGCGAGCTTGCCTTTTGGTATTGATTTGTTGTTTGCGGCTTCCGCAATAGTGCTTTTGTAAATCTTCATGCACCAAGAGGTCGAAAGCCCTGGGACCTGCTTTGCGTCCATGTTTCCGCACCACACTGCCGCTGCGGCGGAGCCAGTTGAGCCGGCAAACCAAACGTCGCGGCTGTCGTCCGTCGTCCCAGTTTTGCCCATTGTGGCATAGCCGGTCTGCGCCGCTGCCGCCGTGCCGCGAATAACCGCCGACTCCAGCATGCTTTTGACCTGAGAGGCCGTGCCTTCCCCCATTGCGCGGCGCGGCACCTTTTTTGTCGGAAAAAGAATAGTGCCGTCTTTAAGGGTGATATAGTTAACGTATCGGGCTTCGTAAACAGTGCCTCCGTTGGCAATAGCGGCATACGCCTGCGCAAGTTCCACCGGAGTGAGCCCCTTCGTCAGCCCCCCAAGGGCAAACGCGGGCGTGTAGTCGGCTTCCACGAGTGTGCTAAAGCCAAAGCCTTTGGCGAACTCGACTAGCTTCTCGATAGGCGCCATGGCAAAGAAGCGCATGCTGCCTGCGTTGAGGGACTGCGCAAGGGTTTCCCTCATCGTAACGTAGCCGAAGAACTGGCCATTGTTGTTTGGCGAATAGCCCATGTATTCGAATTTCTCGTCATTGACCACTGTGTTTCGGTCTGCCAGACCGTTCTCAATGAGGTAGGACATATAGATAGGCTTGATCGTTGAGCCCGGCTGCCGCGGCTTTGACGCCATGTCCACATATGTATTGGATCCATAGTAAGCAAGCACATCCCCGTTGCCCGTGTCAAGAAAGGCAAAAGCGCAGGTCGGCTCGCCTTCGCGGCCCTCCAATTGGGCGGCGGCGGCGGCAAGCGCTTCCCTTTGGGTGAGATATGAAAGGGTGGCGTGCACAGTCAGGCCGCTGTTGATTTCTTCTAGGGCCATTTCCTGCGCTTCTTCTTTGTTGAGCCCATACTTGTCTCGGCAGTGCTCTTCCAGCATGGCAAGAGCCTGGCGATAAAGCTTGTTCATGTAGGCAGGCAGCCCTTCCTGGCATGTCCCGCCCTCAAACGTGATCTGTGGGCCAGGCTTGATCTCAACTTTGGCAGCCAATGCCTCGCCCATTTTTTCCGCGGTAATATAGCCTTGCTCATTCATAAGCCGCAGCACCTTTTCCTTGCGCTCCGTCGCCAGCGCATACCCTTTTTCGTCAAAAGGGGCGTAGGCGGAAGGCGCCTGTATGATGCCGGCAAGCATTGCGCACTCCTCAAGCGTTAGGTCCTTTGGCTGTTTGGAAAAGTAAACCTCGCTTGCTTCATAAATCCCGTATGCACCGCCTCCGAAATAGACTTCGTTGAGATAAATGGAAATTATTTCTTCTTTTGTGAATTTCCGCTCCAGCTTAATCGAGACAACCGCCTCGCGCAGCTTGCGTATGTATGTTTTTTCTTTGTCAAAAAAAATCAGGGTTGCCGTTTGCTGCGTGATGGTGCTGCCGCCCTCCACAATTTCCCCAGCCATGAGGTCGGTAAAAAAGGCTCGCCCAATCCCGATGGGGTCGATGCCGAAATGCCTGTAGAATCGCTTGTCCTCAACGGCGACAACAGCGTGGACCATATCGTTTGGCATCTGCTCGCGGCTGATGTATGTAGAGTTTTTGCGGGAGATTCGGCCCAATTCATAGTTGTCGGAGCTCATGACCACTGTTTTGGCGGCCGAAGAGTATGTGAAAGCCGAAATGTCTGGAACGCTTAGAGTAAGCCAAGCAAGCAAGACGATCCCCGCCATGAAAGCAAATATGAAAATTCCCTTTACTGCCTTTTTCAATAAAGCCTGCCTCCAGAGGGGTGTTGGATTCGGGTGGCTGGCGGAGCACACATCGCGGCTTATTCGCTGCGATGCATACATGCCAATACCGCGTGCATACATTATAACAGTTTGACCGCTTTCATTATGAGGTGTTTCGGTGAAAAAAAGTGTCGCTTTTCTTGTACTTTGTTTCGTGATGGCGCCTGTTTATTCTGCTAAATGTGAGGTTCTGACAGAAATTATGGGGAAAGGCGAGCTGAGTGCCGAGAGTATGTATGTATATTTAGCGAATAACGACAAAGAAAACGGCCTCAACCCAATAGACAGCGACTATGCCCGGGCCTTTGTCGCAATGACGGTGCAGGAGGCGGAGGCAGAAGGCGTGCGCAGCGATGTCGCGTTTTGCCTGATGATGCACGAAACTGGCTTCTTAAACTTTGGGGGGGACGTGGATCCCAGCCAAAACAATTTTGGGGGGCTTGGCGCTACGGGAGGAGGCGCGCCTGGGGCGTCTTTTGAAAATGCCCGCCTTGGCATACGCGGCGTCGTACAGCACCTAAAATGCTACGCAACGGACGAAAGCCTTAATCAGCCGCTGTCCGATCCTCGCTGGTCCGACGCGCTGCGTGGGCGGGCCAAATACGTTGAGTGGCTTGGATACGAAGACAACCCCACGCAGACTGGGTGGGCGATGCCCGGCAAAGGGTATGGGGAAAGGATTGTCTCCATGATTAGCGAAGCGCAGTCTGTTGACACTTCTGGCGTGGCCGCCTTTTCCATCGCGGAATACGATCCTTCCCAGCCTGATCCGTTTCAAAGCGTCGGGAAAGCGCCCGAAGAAGGCCAGTCTGGCGAAAATGGGGAAGAGGAAGGGCCAAAGCGCTTCCCCTTCAGCTTGCTGGAACTAAATGCGAAGAATCTCATAAACTTCGCCGCCGCGTTTTTGGTCTTTCTCTGCATTGTTTTCATTGGGCGTTTTCGCTCAAAATACATATAGGGCTACAGAACCAGGACGCTGTTGTCCGCTTCAATGACTTGGAATATCTCTCGCTCCACTCCGTTTTGCACGTCAATATAGACGATATAGGCGGTGTCTCCGACTGTTCCCTTAAATTCATAGCAAAGGAATTCATTTTTGCCCTTAGTCGGGATGAGCGCGAGGCTCTCGCTCGTAACCTTCATGTCTGAATTCAGTTTCGCGCGCGCCTGCGCGCTGGTGACGACAGGCGAAGGCAGCTGCCTTGGGTGATGGTTCATATAGTAGCCCGTCGCTTCATATCCGATGATTTTGCCATTTTCCAGCGAAACCTGAACCTTTATGAGATCCGAGTATTCTTTTACCCCATTCTGTGTGCAGCAAAAGTTGAATACGCCGATATTCTGGTAATTCTCATAGTAGGACGGGGCCATTCCATCGATGCCAATGCCTTTCAAAAAGGCTTCGGCTTTTTTTTGCGCATCCGACATTGAGATATTGGACGCTTTTGGGGCGCTCGAAGAAGTGGAGGAAATCAGGTGGCCCCCGGCCTTCGAGATATAAAACGCGCGCGTCTCAGACCCATTCGTAACATGGAAGACATAGCAGGGAATGTCGCTATTGATTTCGCTGACAAACTTTGTCTCAGCGTTTTCCACCTTCTTGAGTTTCGCCTGCGCCTCTTCTTTAGTCACGTCGCTTCCGGTCAGCCCGCGCGGCTTCTCATTGACAAGATGGTCGGAAAAGGGCCCGTCATATATCATGGACGGGTAGTCAACCATGGATTCGTCCACAGACGTCAGGTTGCGCGTGAAGGAATTTTCCTCTGCGCTGGCAAGATAGCTGGAAGCGTTTTTAAGCCATTTGTAGCCGCCTTCTTCGCCTTTTGTGTCTTCAATGAACTGGTTGAGGGATTCGTTGAACGCCCTGGCGGAAGTTTCCAGCGCTTTTGTGGACGCGCGGTCTTGCACGTTTATCTCATCTAAGCCCAGCCTCTTTTTTAGCATCGCGGCAGAAAAATCCTCTGTCTTTGAAAGAAACGAGGCCGTCTCTGACGAAGCCAGGTGGCTAATGGGCAGCCTTGAGAGCATTTCCTGCGCTGCGCTCGACAGCTTGCTTATCTCGGAATATGTGTAGGCGAGAAAGCTCTGGTCTGTTGAGACGGCGCACTTGCCAAGCTTTGTGGCAATGTCGCGCACGGTGTCGTTGAGTGTTTGGAAGCTTTGGGCGTACTGGTCCTCAATGCGGCGCGAGAGAGTTTCGCTTTCGCCCTCTTTTTGGTATCCCCAAATTCCAAGCGCGACGAGCGCTGCGCACAGGATTCCGATGGCTATATTTTTTCTCATCTCTTCTCCCCTACTTCGCAAACACGTGGTTGCCAATCGTTATCATGATGGGCCGCGTGCGTATCCATTTGTTCGTAGCCGTCACAGGGTTGTAGTAATATATGCAGCCGTTTGTTGGGTCCCATCCATT
>JAITGT010000012.1 GCA_031280495.1 Eubacteriaceae bacterium | reverse complement strand
AACAGCCAGGAACTGACGGATCGCCTGCTGAAGCTTGACGGAATTGCTTCGGTGACGTTTGTCGGGGATCAAAAGGGCACCATCAGCGATATGGTGCAAGCGCTAAAATATGTGATGCTTGTGCTTGTCGCCTCGTCTGCGGCGCTTTGCTTTGTGGTGCTCTACAGCCTGATTGCCATCGCATTGGAAGAGCGCAAGAGAGAAATTGCCACAATCAAAGTGCTGGGACTTTTCGATTATGAAGCCGCCATGTACATGCTGCGCGAAAACGTGCCCATGATTGCCATGGGAATCGCTTTCGGAATCCTCCTTGGCTTTGGCCTGCAAAGATTTGTCATCACGACAATTGAAGTGGATGTGCTTATGTTCAGCCGTGACATTTTGCTTCGAACTTACCTTTATTCTGCTGCTTTGACAGCGCTGTTTGCCCTTTTGGTCAACATATATATGTACCGCGACATCGCAAAAGTAGACATGATTTCCTCGCTTAAGAGCGTGGAATAGCGCGGAGCGAAAAAAGCGAAGCCAGCCAATAATATTGAATAGTTTATATTACATTTAAAACTGTTGACTTATGCCAATTCGGCACCGATAATTGTGGTGGAAAGGCTATATTTCGCACTATTGGAGGAGCAGATGCAAGCAAAAGAATTGGCTGCATACAGAAGAAAACTTCTGGTGGATCTGTATTCCGGCATTGTCCCGGACAGGATTCCCGTGAGCAACGCCCTAAGCCTTGAGCTTTTTATTGAGTACGCTGGCAAGGATCTGATGCTGACCCAGTACAACTACAATTATGAAGAGCTGATTGAGATCTTCGAAAAAGCGATGGAGATCAACGTTGGCGACGACTTTAACGCTGCATTTGCGCGCAATGCGGTGGCAGGGCTCATCACAAAGAACACGTTTAGCGTTATGAGCTCCTCTGGGTTCATTCAGCACCCAGAAAACAGCATCATGAACGCAGACGAGTACGACCAGCTCATTGCCGATCCAGAGGCATTTATTGGCGAAGTGGTTATCCCGCGCATGAGCCCTCTGTATTCGCAAAGCCCAACCATGTTTGCCGTCGCTTTTTTGCGCGCTTTCCTGTCAAACATGGACCAAAACATGGCACTGGGCAGGGCTTCCTCGGAGATTGGCGCAAAGTACGGCTACCCGGCTCCGACTGCGCCCATGAGCATGTCCGGCGTACCCTTCGACGAGCTTGCCGACTCTCTGCGCGGATTCCGCAACGTGACCATTGACATCAAGAGGCAGCCGCAAAAAGTCCTCGACGCAATGGAAGCCCTCATGCCGAAAAACATTGCAAGCGCAGATCTTCCCTATGTTGATATCACGCAGTCCTCCGCCATCATGACGCACATGGGCGTGTTTCTCAATACGAAAGACTTTGAGAGGTTTTATTGGCCAGACTTCGCAAAGCTTTGCCACATTGCCGGCGAGCGCAACACACACATGTTTATCTTCTGCGAAGGGGACTGGACGCGTTTCTACGACCACTTATACGATCTTCCTGCTGGGTGCCGTTTCATGTTTGAATATGGCGATGCAAAGGCCATAAAAGACAAGCTGGGCAAAAAGCACATTGTAGGAGGGCTGTACCCTGTTACATACCTGAAGTCAAAGACGAAGCAGGAATGCATAGACAAAGCGAAAGAGATTATCGACATCATGGCGCCCGGTGGCAATTACCAGTTCCAGTTTGACAAGCAGGCGCTGTCACTGTCGGACATTAATGTTGAGAACTATGTTGCTGTCCTTAATTATGTCATTGATAATGGAAAATACGCTAACGCTGGGCAAAAAGCGTCAGGCGAATTTGACTTTACAAACTTCCAGGGCACTGTAAAGCCTTACTTGAAAGACTACCCGCCCTTCAAGTCCAAGTTCGACCTGCCTTTCGAAGAATTTATAAAGGGCTTCCCTGTCCCTGCAGAAAAGGCACTCCCGCTCATGAAGATGCAGTACGAAAAGTATCTTAGGGCAATGCCTTACCCAACTGGCACTTATGGCATCTGAATGCGCGCAGGCCAGTAAAGAGCATATGCACAGCAGTAATGCTGTGCATATGCTCTTTTACAATCCAGGTCTTTATTGGCAGCGCTAGCTGGCTTCTGCAGAAAGAAAAGCGCTGATCGTTATAGCTACGCATATTTCTTGCTGTTTATATCCGTCATGCAAAAAAAAACAGCCCTCAATATCCGCCTGCGTGATTTGGCCATGCGCTGCCCATACAGCGTATGCCAAAGCCTCCTGGGGCCTTGGCCGCTTCATATGCGTATTGCCTTGAGCTTTGCCCGCATCATTTCTATCGGGTTTAAGCCTGCCGAATATGGGGGAAGATACAATATATGGATTTCTGCCTTTAGGAGGGCCGTACAAGCCCTTGCTGCTTTGTGGACAGACAGGCTGCCCATCGCCAGCACGCTCCCCTTGGCAGGGAAAGCATTAGGGATTTTTCGGCATATCCTGTAAAAATAGCGCCATTTAGCGATCCCTCAAACATCAATGGGGCGACAGGGCTTTCAAGCGAAATCGCTGGGATGAGCGCCGCTTTGTGCCTTTGCGCTTCTGGCGCATGCTCCGCCGCCCTTCCTCTGCCCCATCCGTACGGCTTTGCCATGCCTGTATTCATTCCAGTTTCGTCCATAAACATATTGTTTTGATAATAGTCACTATACTATTCAAACAGTGATTGGCCCAAACGCCGCTCTGTATTTTGGCGTGTCATTTTTTTACTGTACACGCCTGTGGCAAGTACGCAAATACCCTTGATGTTCCGAATGGGAAATATACGGGCAAGAAGTTGTGTGATGGTTTCCATAGGTTCAGTGGTAATAGCAATCACCGTGTCACGCAGCGGATTATTGCCGGCAAAACTATTTTGACGGGCTGCCTTATACTGGCAGGAGCTGTCATGCAATTCATTTCGCACGGAATTGCTGTTATCTTTTACCGAAAGCACCGCTTAGATTTTTCCAACAGGAGGGCTGCCCCATGCTGCGAATCTTTTTAGTCGAGGACGATAAGGCAATCGCCAAAAACTTAACGCTTTTACTCCATTCGGAGGGCTTCACCGTTGCCCATGCGGTCTCACAAAAAGAAGCCCTTGCCGCGCTGAATGAGGGTAAATTTGACCTGGCTCTTGTTGACGTGTCCTTGCCTGACGGAAACGGCTTTGCAGTATGCACGGCAATCAAGGCGCAAAGCTCTGTACCCGTAATTTTTCTCACAGCTTACGGCGATGAAGCAAGCGTTGTTACTGGGCTGAATATGGGCGCAGGCGATTACATCACAAAACCTTTTCGCCCAATGGAATTGATTGCGCGAATTAAGGCAACTCTGCGAAAAAGCGGCCATGCGCCATCAGCCTTTGAAATTGCTTCTCTTCACATTGATACGGCAAGTGGGATTGTTCAGAAAAATGGAAAAGAGCTTTTTCTATCCGCACTTGAATACCGTCTGCTGCTTGTCTTTTTGAATAATCAAAAATCTATTATAACCCGTAACAAATTGCTTGACGAGTTGTGGGACGCGGCGGGAGAATTTGTCAACGACAACACCTTGACCGTGTATATTAAACGCCTGCGGGAAAAGATTGAAGATGACCCAACAAATCCACAAATCATTTTGACTGTTCGCGGCACGGGCTATAAATTGGGAGGATAAATGCTTCGGAACAAAGAGTTTAGCCGGTTTGCCCTTTTATTTCTCGCACTGGCCGCCATTTTAGCCATCGCAGGCTTTGCTATAAATCCTATGGCGGGTATTTTTGCTCTTGTTTCTTCCGTTGTTTTTGGAATGGCATTTTTTGTTTTTACAAAAGCCCGATACCGTAGCCTTGCGCGGATTTCAAAGCAGATTGACCTTGTGCTTCACAATGCTGACCGTCTAGAATTTGAAACGGCAGACGAGGGTGAGCTTTCGATTTTATACAGCGAGATAACCAAAATGACCTTGCGTATAAGAGAACAGAATGAAGCGCTGAAAGAAGACAAACAATACCTTGCGGATGCCTTGGCCGATATTGCCCACCAGCTGCGTACCCCGCTCACCTCCACAAATTTGATTCTTTCATTTTTAGCAAAGAGCCTTGATGAAAAGGAACGCCATGCCTTCGTCCGCGAATTGGAGGGCCTGACCCAGCGCATGGATTGGCTGATTACATCCCTGCTGAAGCTTTCTCGTTTGGACGCGGGGGTGGTGGACTTTCAAAGTGAGCCGATGTGCGTAAAAACACTAGCCGAATCCGCGCTTCGCCCGCTCCTTATCCCAATGGAACTGCGCAATATTGAAGTGCAAATAGGCGTGTCGGAAGAAGCTGCGATAAATGGCGATCTGGGGTGGCTTTCGGAGGCAATACAAAATATCCTTAAAAATTGCATGGAAAGCGTGAACGAAAACGGGAGAATCGAGATTGCTTGTGATGACAACACTCTATATACCGAACTTATAATTCTTGACAGCGGCGTAGGCTTTTCACAGGAAGACTTGCCACATTTGTTTGATCGCTTTTATCGCGGGAAAGGCGGCAATGGCAGTGGCTATGGCATTGGACTTGCTCTCTGCAAAATGATTATTGCCCGCCAGGGCGGGTCTATTACAGCAAAAAACCGCCCACAGGGCGGCGCAGTGTTTTCTATACGCTTTCCCAAAGTGACTAATGTCTCATTTTAGAGTCACTGGGAGGTCAATTGGAAAAGCTATCCTAAAAACGCAACAAGCATGAAAAAGGATGGCAGTTTGCTATGGAACTATTAAGAATTGAAGGCATGTCCAAGATTTATGGCAAAGGCGAAAGCGCGGCGACTGCGCTTGACAATGTTTCGCTGTCAGTAGAGAAAGGCGAATTTGTGGCAATTATCGGTTCAAGCGGCTCGGGCAAAGCTAGCGGCTTGTCAAGTGGCGCATATTCTTTTCCCTGGGTTATGCCGTGCCCGGGCCCCAAGGAAGGCGCAGGCCTGCGCCTTCCTTGGGGATTTGGGTTTTCGCTTTCCTCAGAGAGGCGCGGGCAGAAGCGCCCCGCTTTCGCTCTCTTTGAGCTTTGCCATGCCCGCCAGCGGCACACAGCGCCTCTCGGC
>JAITGT010000003.1 GCA_031280495.1 Eubacteriaceae bacterium | reverse complement strand
ATCGAACGCTCCATCACCAGCCGCTCGGGTCTTCGGATTTCTGACCGAGCGTTTCGACACGGCGACCTCCCGGCAAGTCCGTTCTCCCTCTCAATTCCTCGAAAACCAGCTCCTCAGAGGCCCTGCCGGCAAGGAGGACGCATATTTTGTTTTCGATGTCTTCCTTTGCCATGAGCATCTTGTCCTCCGATCCGTCCACCATCATAAAGCCAAGAGCCTGGCCATGCGGGACGATGGTAATGCGGTCCGGGACGTTTTTGTTGTACATGCATTCGGCAATCGCGTGCCCAGACTCGTGAAAGGAAATGCTCTTCTTTTCTTTCTCGGAGAGGGCCATGTTGGCGTTTTTCAGCCCAGCGCTCGTTTTGATAATCGCCTCGTCCAGATCCTCTTGCGTGATTGTCTTCTTGTTTTTCTTGATGGCGATAAGGGCGGCTTCGTTGGTGATATTCTCAAGGTGGGCTCCGCTCAGGCCGCTCGTCTTGCTTGCGAGCTTTTTTACGTCGATGGACTTGGAGATAGGCTTGCCTTTAAGGTGAACGCGCAGTATTTTTTCGCGCGCGTTCATGCAGGGATTGCCCACGTAGATATGGCGGTCAAAGCGGCCAGGCCTCAGGAGAGCCTGATCCAGCATGTCCAGCCGGTTTGTCGCGGCAATGACCACCACCCCCTCGCTCTGGTTGAATCCGTCAAGCTCGACCAATAGCTGGTTTAGCGTCTGATCGCGTTCAGAGTTGTTGTCTGTGTTGCGCGAGACGCCAATGGCGTCAATCTCGTCCAAAAAGATAATGCATGGAGAACGCTTGTGGGCCCTTTCAAAGATGGAACGGACTCGGCTGGCCCCGACGCCGACAAATTTCTCAATGAACTCAGAGCCGCTTGCATAAATGAAGCTTGAGTCTGTCTCGTTCGCCAGTGCCCTTGCGATCATTGTCTTTCCCGTTCCCGGAGGCCCGTAAAACAAGATCCCTTTTGGCACTCGCGCCCCAAATTTTTTGTATTTATCTGGGTTTTTTAAAAAATCCGCGACTTCCTCAATCTCTTCTTTGACCTCTTCAACCCCAGCGACATTTTCAAACTTGACGTCGCTCTTGACAACCTTATAGCTCTTTGCTTCGTCTGCATCTGGAGCAGAGTTCTTTTGGTAGGAGTAAGACTTGCGCAATTGGTGGGAAAGCGCCATAAATGCGGCAAAGTTCACGACAGTGAAGCAGAGGATGATCCAACTCTGCTCTATCGCTGCAAACGCTACGCTGACAGTGGTCAATGCAGCCATGATCCATGCCAATGTCTTGCTGTTCTTCGTCATATAGTCCTCCGGCTCTCTAGCTACACGTTATTATTGATGGTTTCAGTTCAAATATACTTGCCAAAAAGCAAGCGAAGGCTTCTTTCGGCAAATGGGGGCGTGGTATAATTGTGTAAAACGAATTGGGAGAAAACAGTATGGCGAGCGACGATTTTGACTTCAAAGACAGAGTCGACGACGTAATTAAGAAGTCTCAAGAATTCACTGAAACCGTCATCAAGAAAGCTGCGGAATTCGCACAGTCAATCTCGGAAAAGGCCGGCCAGGCAACAGGAGCGGCGAAAAAAAGACTGGAGATCGAAAGGCAGCAGTCCGCTCTATATAGAAAATACAGAGAGCTTGGAAAAGCCTACTACAACAAGGCAAAGGGCGCAGGCGCTGCAGTTGACGTTGACAATATCATCATTGAGATAGACACTATTTTCGCCACAATTGACGAGCTTGAGAAAGAGGGGCCGGAAGCCGCAGAACCGACAGAAGAGTGAGCAAGAGAGCTAAAAATAGCTTTGGCCGGCATGCGCCGATCAAAGCTTATTTTTTTACTGCTCGTAGGAAACATCGAAAAAGCCTTTTGAATGGCTGCAGACAGGGCACACCATCGGAGCTTCAGCGCCTTCGTAAATATGGCCGCACTTCGTGCAAATCCACTTTACCGGCGTTTCTTTCTTGAGAAGGGTGTCGCTGTTAAACTGCTGTATATACTGGTCAAATCGCTGCGCGTGCTGCTGCTCTATCTCGGCGACCAGCTGGAATTTTTCAGAGATTTCTGAATAGCCTTCTTCCATTGCTTTTTTGGCATAGCCTGCATATAGCTGATCGTGCTCGTAATGCTCAGCTTTTGCGGATTCGGCAAGATTGTCGGGCTCGGAAAGGACCTGGCCGTCGCATAGAGTTTTGTACCAGAGTTCGGCATGCTCTTTTTCGTTGTCCGCCGTCTTCTGAAAAATGTTGGAGAGGACATATAGGCCATCGCTTTCCGCCCTTTGGGCAAACATCTCATACTTGTTGCGCACTTTTGACTCTTCTGTGTAAGCTGCGATCAGGTTCTGATAGGTCTCAGACGACTCAAAATCCATCTTTTCTCCCTTTGCTGGTTCTCGTTTTAGTTAATGTTGCCAGCAAAGCCCGCATTTATGCGCGCAGGCATGATTTAAAGCCAAAAGGCAGCAAAAGATGGTATCATGAAAGCACAAGAACAATCTGGGGGACTAAAAGTATGAGCACTGTTCACAATCAGGCAAAAGCGGGCGACTTTGCTAAGACGGTCCTAATGCCGGGAGACCCTCTGCGCGCCAAATACATTGCGGAAAACTACCTGGAGGGCTGCAGGCAGATCAACGAAGTGCGGGGCATGCTCGCCTTCACTGGGAGCTATAAAGGAAGAAAGATTTCTGTGATGGGATCCGGCATGGGCATGCCTTCCATAGGAATCTATTCGTATGAGCTCTTTTCCCATTACGGCGTTGAGAGCATCATTCGCACCGGATCCTGCGGCGCATATTCGGAAAAAGTCCACGTGCGCGACATTATCCTGGCGCAGGGGGCCTGCACGGACTCTTCCTATGCTGCGCAATACGGCCTGTGCGGGAGCTTTGCGCCTATTGCAGACTTTGATCTCCTGTTTCGGGCAAAGCAGGAGGCAAGCCGCCTCGGCATTTCGGTCGCCGTCGGCAACACGCTTTCCACAGACGTGTTTTATTCGCAAGACGATCATGCCTGGGAGAAGTGGGCAGGCATGGGCGTTCTCGCTGTGGAAATGGAGGCGGCGGCGCTGTACATGAATGCGGCAAAGCTGTCCAAGAAAGCTCTTGCCATCTTGACTGTCAGCGACCATTTCGTCTATAGCGAAATAACCACTTCCGAAGAGCGTGAGAAGACGTTTACAGATATGATGCTTCTCGCTCTCGAATTTGCGGAAAACTGATCCTGCATTGTGGTACAAGTGGGGCCAGGCCGCGTTAAGCGGGGCTGGCCCCACTTTCGCAAGCTATTCTTTTGCACAATACTCTATATTCTCTTACGATTATTGTTCCGTTATTTTTTGACCTTTTACACAATTATGACAAAATCCTAAATGAGCCTTCTCTAAGATAGCCTATACGAGGCAGGTTGCTTGTATGCGGTTGGCGCTATATGGGGAAGACATCATCCTCATCAATTTCATCGTAAACTTTATCCTTCTTGCAAGCGTGTTTCGAGCGAGGCGAAGGAAGGTTTCCTATTGGCGGTGCTCGCTCGCAGCGTCCCTTGGCGCTCTGTACGCCCTTGCGGCTGTCGGCGGCAGCGGCGCGCTTTTTGAAGTGGCGTTTAAGCTTGCCAGCTGCGCTGCTATGGGAATCATCATTACGCCGAAGCCCATTCCAAAGGACGCCGCCATCAACAGCGCCCTTATCCTCTGCACATCCTTTTCATGCGCAGGCGCTACTTTGTTTTTTTCCTACCTGGCAAAAGGGGCTGCTGCGCCCGGCACGATTTTTGCCGCCCAGCACGCCACTCGCGCCGCTGTCTTCCTTGGCGCGCTTTTCGGCTCCGCTGTTGCCTCCCTCGTTTACGACAGGGCATTTTTGCGGCTAGAGGGGGTGGAGTTTTCGCGTGCTGTCGTCGTCTGCGGCGCCAGGCAAATGAAGGCAACGCTTCTCAACGACACTGGAAACCTTTTAAGGACGCTGGGAGGGCATTCGATCACTCTGCTCAGCGAGCCGCTGTTTCGGGAGCTTACAGGAATACAGCGCTGCCGGCTGGACTCTTACGAAGAGTTTGAGCGGGAGAGGGAAGGCATGGATGCATTCCAAAAAGAGCGCGTTGGGATCGCCATGGTGGAAAGCATGAACGGATCCTCCCTGCAGATTATCTTTCGGGCGGACGCGCTGCGCCTGGAAGGCGGATTTGCCGCCTCTCCCGCCTATATCAGCGCCGCCAAAAATATGTCAAGCAGCACTTTCGACGGAATTTATAACCAAAAATACATAATGGAGAGGTTGAGACGCGATGATTGCCAAACTGTTTAAGAGAATTCGGCTTCGGCTGCTGGAACTTCGGCGCAAAAGAAGGTCGGTGCATTATCTCAATGCCTACGAGACACTCCCTTCGCCCCTTTCAAAAGCGGAAGAAGAAGAATACATTCGAAGGCTGGACAGCGGCGACGACTTTGACGCGCGCCAGGTCTTGATTGAAAGAAACCTGCGCCTGGTTGTCTACATAGCCAGAAAGTTTGACACCAACCCCTTTGTTCTGGAAGACCTCATATCCATTGGAACAATTGGGCTCATTAAAGGCGTCAACACATACCGCTCCGACAAAAACATCAAGCTTGCGACATATGCTTCGAAGTGCATAGAAAACGAGATCCTCATGCATTTGCGCAAAGCCGGCAGGCAAAAAATTGAGATTTCGCTTGATGAGCCCCTCAACATGGACTGGGACGGAAACGAGCTTCTGCTCGGCGACGTCATTGCCACCGAAGAAAATCCAGTCATGAGCGGCATTGAAAAAGAAAGCGAGCTCTCTATCCTAAAAGATGCTATAAAGAAGCTGAAAGTACAGGAACAGAACATAATCAACCTCCGCTTTGGCGTCAACGGAGAGACGCGAAAGACGCAAAAGGAGGTCGCTGACATCATGTCTATTTCCCAATCCTATATTTCGCGCCTTGAAAAACGGATTGTTAAGCTTCTAAAAAAGGAAATACTAAAAATGAGCTAGGCGCAGCCTCTGCAGATAGCTTGCACTAATAGGCACTTAATCTATAATTAATTAGCAATTGGCTAAAAAAAACCCTAATAAACCTCTTAATCCGGATCTTATGCTATAATATCTTCAGATAATTAGAGGCAAGGGAATGGCAGATTATTACAAACTAGAGCGGGCACAGTATAAATCACGCGTTTTTCGGGTAAAGCACGCGCCATTTGAAAACCCTTTTCGCGAGAGAAGGCAGGAATTTCACGGCCAGGCGCCCCACAAAAACCCTTTGTTTCAGTATGAGCAGCTGGTTGGGGAAGGCGGAGCCGGCATGTTCAACGATTCTCCGGAAAAGATAAAGTCGATTGATCTGAGCGATCTGGACTCGCTGCTCGGCTTTGAGCCCAAAAAGGGGAAGCGCAGCCCTAGCGGCGGCGCCGTGCGGGGCGGCCTCGAAAAGAAAAAGGCTCCCCGCGCGGACGGGATGGAATCGCGCGGCTTCCCCCAGTCCAAAGCGGATTTTGGCGATGGCTCTGGATTTGGCGGCTTTGGCAAGCATGCGGACAGCACAAAGGCAAGAGGCATGGCCGGATTGGAAGCGCCCTTCGCCCCTTGGAAGAAAGAATCGGGCATTCCGAGCGCTTCCGCGAACAAGCGCGAATCCGCCCGTTTGCCCGGCGCCGGATCGCCTCACAGGCAAAAATCAATGCGCAGCGGAAGCGGCATGGCAGCGAAAGCCCTTGCGCCAGCCTCGGAGGAGAGTCTGGAAGATGGGCATAACAGCCTGAGCCTCCTTTTTCAGCCTGCGCAAAAAAAAGCGGGGCGCAGCCGAAAGAGCGCTGCCTCCAAAGCTTTCTTCGCAAATCTGGGAAGGCCTCACCCAGCCCGCAGGGCCGCCCGCCCTAAAGGGCCGGAAAAGCGGGCAAAGGGGAAAAAGAGGAGCGAGCCCAGCGCGCCCTATGTCCTTGCCCTATCCTTGTGCGTGACAGTTTTTGCCTTCAGCGCATTCAAATTCGGCCAGGAGCTCATCCCTCAGGTTGTCGCCGCAAATGAGATAAAGTCCATCAAAAAATTTGAGGTGTCGGATAACGTTGCGACAGTCAGCACTCCGGATGGAAAGGCGAAAACGCGGCTGCTGCCAGACTGGGACGGGCTGATGCCTCAAAACTCGGATCTCGTTGGGTGGATATACCTGGACGGCGCCTACATTGACTACCCCGTCCTGCAGGGCGACGACAACAATTACTACCTCAGGCACACTTTCCGAAAAGCTTCCAACGGTTCTGGAAGCATCTTTTTGGACTACCGCAACAGCAAGAGCTTTACAGACCAAAACACAGTGATTTATGGGCATTCCATGAAGACAGGAACGATGTTTGGAAAGCTGAAGAACTACAACAGCCAGTCAACATACGAACGCGACCCCGTCATCTCCGTGTACACGCCAGACAAGGTCTTCCACTACCAGATTTTCTCTGCCATCACAGTGGACGCAATGTATGACTACCGCCAGCCAAGCTACGGAGAGGACTTTGCAGGCTTCCTCAAAGCGCTCAAGAGCAAATCTGTCATCCGCTCAAGCGCAAAGGTGGGAGCGTCCGATCGCATTGTCACACTCTCCACCTGCACGTCTTCCATCGAAAATGGGCGGTTTGTGGTATTTGGCGTCTTGCTTAATCCGGATGGCAGCGACATTGACCTCAGCAAAATCAAGCCATAGGAAAAGCGGGGCCGCCTGCCCGACAAATCTGCGCGCACGCCAAAAGGAGGAGCGGAAAGAGCCTGCCTCCTCCTTTTTTGGTTTGCGCCTAGATTGAGCCTGCCTGCCCCCTGCCCTGCCCAAAACCGCTGAGCTGCCATCCTGGCCGTATTGCGCCATACATACGCAAATGAACATTATCCCATTATGACATTGAACAATTCCCGTTTTTCTGCTATGATTGAGCTGAATTAGCGCCACTACAACACCAACTGAGCAAAGGCAGAAGGAAAGGGCAGCGGCGGCAATTAGGAGACAAATTCCATGGCTGAATACTCCAACGCGAGGGCGCCCAGAGTGTACCGCGTAAAATCCGCTCCGTTTGACAACCCATTTGCGCGATCCGAAGCAGAGGCAGCTTTTTTTGACGCCCCGCCTGTTCCAATCATGGGCGCTGCCGACACGCGCGGCGCAAAAGCGGTCGTGGTTCGAAGGGCAGCAACGCAGCAAGGCAGAAAGGCTCCCATGAGCCTGGCTTTTGCCGTCACTCTTTGCGTTTGCATTGTCGTGTTTACGTTCAGCACGTTTATGTTTGTATGCGAGCTTATCCCGCAGATCAAGGCCAAAAGGGAGATGGAGGAGCTGCGCAGCTTTAACGTAGGCAAAACTGTCGTCGTTCAGTCAAAAGACTCCGAACAAAAGCGCGACATACCTGATTTTGAGGTCCTGACAAGCCAGAACTCCGATATCGTCGGATGGATTTACCTAGAAGAAGCAGCAATTGACCATCCAATCGTCAAAGGCAAAGACAATGACTATTACCTGAACCACACCTTTAAAAAACAGGCGAACGCAAACGGAAGCGTCTTTATGGACTATCGGGACAAAGCGGATTTTTCAAGCCAAAACACGCTTATTTACGGCCATAACATGAAGAACGGAAGCATGTTTGCCAAGCTGAAAAAATACAGGGAGCAAGAGAGCTATGAAAAGCAGCCAGTCTTCTCCATTTACGTGCCGGGGGGAAAGGTCTTCCACTACCAAGTGTTTTCCACCATTCGCGTAGACCCTTACTATGACTACCGCAAAGCGGAATATGGAGACGATTTTTCCAATTTTATCATGCTGCTCAAGAAAAACTCGTTGATCAAGTCGAGCGCGACCATTTCATCCACAGACAAAATCGCTGCGCTTTCTACCTGTTCCGGCTCCAACTCCGAATACCGCCTCGTTGTTTTCGGCGTTTTGCTCAATAAAGACGGCAACGACATCGATCTGACCAAGATTAAGCCATGAAGAGCGGCGCGCCACGGCTGCTTTGTTCGCGCCCCTTCTCCCAATGGAGAGGGCGGCGCATTTTTTTCAAGGCTTAAGGAGCACATGATGGGCACTCGCACCGCTTCAGGGGATCGAAAGGTCTACCGCGTCAAATCCGCGCCGTTTGGCAACCCCTTTCGGGCAAAGGAGGCCCCCTTGCCCGGCGCGCGCAAAGCGGCCCGCGCGAAGGGCAGGCGCTCTCTAGCCAATAGCGTTGCCTTAGCCGTCTCCGCTGCGCTCTTCGCCGGAAGCTCATTTCTCTTTGCCATGGAACTGATCCCACAAATCGTGGCGCACAAGGAGATAAGCGACATTCGATCCTTCAAAATTGAAGCCGCGCAGGGCTTCTTGCCAGAAAACAGGGCATATGCAAAGAGGGATCTGCCGAGTTTTGAGGCCCTAAGCGCCATTAACAAAGAAATTGTGGGCTGGATTTACTTGGACGGCGCCGAAATTGACCATCCATTAGTGCAGGGAAGCGACAATGACTACTACCTTTCGCACACTTTCAAGAAAACCGAAAATGACGCTGGCAGCATCTTCATGGACTTTCGCAACGCAAATGCCATGACCGATCAAAACACGGTGATCTATGGCCACAAAATGAAGAACGGGGCGATGTTTGGAAAGCTGCTGAACTACCGCAGCCAAGAAGAATATGAAAAAAGCCCTGTCGCATCCATCTATACAGTGGACGGAAAGGCTTACCATTATCAAATATTTGCAAGCGCGGTGCTTGAAGAATCCTACGATTACCGCTCGCCTGACGATGGGGGCGATTTTGAAGGCTTTATTGAAAAGCTCTGCAGCCGATCAGAAATTCAGTCTTCAGCGAAAGTGAAAAAGGGCGATCGCATTCTGACCATGTCCACATGCACCCCGCCTTCAGTAATGGAAAACGGAAGGTTTGCTGTCTTTGCCGTTTTGCTCAATAAAGGGGGCAACGACATTGATCTTTCACTTGTAAAGCCGTAGGGATTAGGGGATGTCCTCTGCCACCGTCTCCAAGCGCTCGTTGAGCGTTTCGAGATCGCCGATGATGCGCTCCAGTTCCCGAAGGGACATGCT
>JAITGT010000002.1 GCA_031280495.1 Eubacteriaceae bacterium | reverse complement strand
TACGCTTTCAAGGGATTCGCCTTCTCGCACTTTTACTTCAGACATTTTCAACCCTCCTCTCTCATTGGCCTATAGTTACTTTTGCTTGTGGCAGCTTGCAAAGCCGCTCTTCAGCCAGGAGGCCATGACAGCGCTCTGCCGCCCAATAAATGGTAGTGCAGGTGCCCCACAGTCTGGCCGCCGTCCGTGCCGCAATTATTGACAAGCCTAAACCCTTTCTGCGCTATGTCAAATTTGATTGCAAGCCGAATTGCCACCGTGTGGATATGGGAAAGGATATCGTTGCCCGCAGCAATGTTAAGAACGCTGTCATAGTGTACAGACGGGATAATTAATATATGCACAGGCGCCTGTGGATTGATGTCTTTGAAAGCGATCACTTTTTCGTCTTCGAAGACGATGTCAGAGGGGATGGTTTTGTTTGCGATCTTGCAAAACAGACAGTCATCCTGCATGTCTTAGCCTCTCGAATCTCTCGATTGCATCGCTAAATGCATTTTATTATAGCACAATAAAGCTGTTTGGGACACTCATTTGTATGAAATATCAATTAGGCAGCCGCGCGCAAATGGTTTTCAGCCCTCTCCCCTTGCCCAAGACAACATCCACAATCTTGCCCGCGCAGTTTTCTGGGCTCTCAAAAGAGGCGCGCAGGTAGTTTTTTGTGAAGCCCTCCCATCGGCCAAAAGAGTTTAGCTCCTCCACAAGAATTGCCTCACTCTGCCCGGCAAATGACTCCCTCACTTTCCGTGCCGCTTCCTGAGCCTCAATATTCAGCATTCTTCCCCGCTCCCTCTTTTCCCTAGCGCTGAGCTGGCCTGCATATTCTGCTGCAGCGGTTCCTTTTTTTGCGGAAAAAGGGAAAATATGCACGTGGGCAAAGCCCACGCGCTTTACAAGGGACAGGGTTTCCAGAAAATCGGCTTCGCTCTCAGAGGGAAACCCAACGATGACGTCAGTGGTGATGGTTGCCTGGGGGAATGCTTCACGGATGCGCAGGCACGCTTTTTCATACCTCTCGCTATCGTACTTGCGGTTCATCAACGCCAGTATCCGATCGGATCCGCTTTGCAGCGAAAGATGAAAGTGCGGGCAAAAGGGCTTTGTTTCAGCAAGTTGGGAAAGAAGGCGCCCCTCTGCAGCCATGGGATCCAGAGAGCCGATGCGAAGGCGCTCAATTCCGCTTTGTTCCCCAATCATTCGAACAAGCCCCGCAAAATCCAAGCCCTGGCTGCGGTAGCTTGATAGGTGAATGCCCGCCAGCACAATCTCTTTATAAGATGCTGCGAGCGCTCTTGCTTTTCCCAGCGCATCTTCAGGAGGCATGCTGTAAAGCGTGCCGCGCGCCTTTGGGATGACGCAGTAGGCACACCCTTCCGCGCATCCGTCCTGAACTTTGAGGGAAATGCGGTGCCTCTCTTTAGCGACGGAATATTTCTCGTATGGCGCGCTTTGCACAAGCTCAGGCATTCCCAGCGCCTCCCATAGCAATTCGGCAATGGATCCGCGCTTTGAGGCGCCATAGACAGCGTCTGCCGCGCCGCCGCAGCTTGCTGCCTGCGGGTCCGTCTCTGCATAGCAGCCTGCCACAGCAACAAAGGCTCCCGGGTTCTCCGCCCTCACCCTGCGCAAGAGCTGGCGGCTCTTGCGCTCGCTTTCGTTGGTCACAGCGCAAGTGTTTATGACAACGGCATCGCAAGGCTCGCCCTCGCTGGCAATAGCAAAGCCGCGGCGGGAAAGGGTTTCAGCCAGTGCCTCTGCGTCAGACTGGTTAGCTTTGCACCCAAGCGCCTCTATTCGGACTTTCAAGCATCTCTCCGAATTTTCGATAGTATTGTTTCGCGAAATGGCATCTCTTCCTTCTTATAAATGCGCACGTAATTAGGAATGTGCTTAAAAAGCATAATCAGCATCACGATCGCATAAAACAAAGTCGCCCAGCTGTAACGATAGTTGTAAAAGAAAATGGCGGCAGAGCAGATTCCTGTTGACAGGGTGCCAATTGCAATGTAGTTTACAGTAAATGTCACGATAAAGAGGGTGGCAATCAAAAGAAGGGCGTATGGCACGCTGATGGCGGTTGTTGCGCCAATAATTGTTGCCAGGCCTTTTCCCCCGCGAAATTCCATGTAAAAGGGGAACACATGCCCAATGACAGCAGCTAAAGCGGAAAAGGCAAGAAGGGAGATGCTTGGCCCAAAGATGAGCCGAGTCAAAAACACAGCAAGGAACCCTTTTGATATATCGCAGGCGGCTGTGATTGCGCCCACTTTCGCGCCAAAGTGAATAAAAGCGTTTGAAGCGCCCGCATTTCCTGTTCCCACTTGGCGAATATCCGCGTTTTTAGTGCGTTTTAAGAAAACGTAGGAAATATGCATGGAGCCTAGAAGATATGAAATGGCAAAGACCAAAATGAAATTTTGCATCGATTAGCCGCAAAGCCCATCAGCAACGGCTGATATGGCCCCCTTCCGTATCTTTGTTTTACAGAGCGCTGCCTTGCCATCTAAGCTTTGAAGTGAAAACTGCGCCTTTGGCGAAAGGCTGGCAGCTACTTGCTTTTTTGCACGCGCTCAATGTCCACTGCAATTTGGCGGCTGAGCTCTTCCAAACTGGCAAACTTCATTTCGCCGCGCACTAAGGCGACAAATTCGACTTTGGCCTGCTGCCCATAAACGTCCCCGCCAAAATCTAGAATATGCGTTTCGATGCCGAATCTGTCGCCTTCTACTGTTGGGTTGTTGCCAACATTTGTTATGGAATGCCTGCGTTCGCCCTCTATGGTTGTATATGTTTCATAGACGCCCCATTTAGGTACGAGAAGAGACGGAGGCACATACGTGTTGATCGTTGGAAATCCAATCTTTCGCCCAAGTCGCTTGCCCTGCTCCACTATCCCTTTTATGAAAAAATTTCTTCCCAATAGTGCATTTGCTTCCTGGATTTGGCCATGGTAGAGTTTTTTTCGCACAAGTGAGGAACTAACCGGGTCCCCAGCGAAATAGACAGCTGGGACAGACTCCGCCTCAATACCGCGCAGGGCGCAGAGCCTGCCCAACTCGGAAGCGTCCGCAGAGGAATCTTTGCCAAAACGAAAATTATAGCCAACGACAGCCTTCTTTATTCCATTCGCCTCTATTGCCTGCGCAACGAAGCTTTCAGGAGCCATTTCCATCATAGCTTGATCAAAAGCGTAAAGAAACAGGCAATCAATGCCCATTGAGGCAAAAATATCTATTTTGTCCTCAAGGCTGAGAATTTGGTCTGGCGCCGAGCGCGACTTTACAAAAGACGCTGGCGAGTTGGCAAAAGTAAGAACTGCGCTTTTCCCAGGGTAGGCGAGCGCCGCTGCAATTAGCCGTTGGTGCGCAATATGAACGCCGTCGAAAAATCCAATGGCGCAGCAGGTGCCTGTGAAGGGAATTTGCCCTCTGCCGCTTTCTATTATCACCATAGCTAAAGCCCCAATACTTTCTGCGCATGGATTCGGCCGTTTTTTTTCGAGGCAATCGCGGCAAGTCGGCCGCCATATACCAGGCAAAGCTTTGACCCGTTTGCAATCCCATCTGCCTCTGGCGCATCTATTTCTGCCCCTTTTAGTATTTTATCATGCATTTCCTTTGTAAGGGCCAGTTTTGGCAATTGAGGCAGCAGGGAAAGGCAATCGACGGCAAGATCCTGGATTCGCCCATCTTGCGCTGCAGATTCCACTTCTTCCAATGTGTGAGAGTTTTCAATGGAAAAATCTCCGCTCTTTATGCGGGTAAGGGAGGACATAACGCCGATTGTGCCAAGAGACGCTGCAATATCGCGGCAAAGGGAACGTATGTATGTGCCTTTTGAGCACGAAACGCGAAAGGCCGCAGAATGAGGGAGGTTTTCAGAAACCAGTGATATTTCCGTAATTTCCACGCTTCTAGGCTCTAATTTAACTTCAATGCCTGCACGGGCGTAGCGGTAGAGAGGAACGCCGCCTTTCTTTATCGCAGAGTAGGCTGGAGGTATTTGATCCTGCTTTCCGATAAACAAAGTGAGCGCGGAGCAAAGGCTTTCGCGCGAAAACAGCTTTGGTCCCTCCCTTTCCAATTCCTTGCCCCAGACATCAAGCGTGTCCGTCATAAGGCCAAATTGCACTTCAGCCAAGTATTCCTTACCCTGCGCGGCAAGATCTTCTGCCAGGCGCGTTGCGCGCCCAACCAAAATAAGCAGCACGCCTTCTGCAAAAGGATCCAAAGTGCCGCAGTGCCCCGCTTTTTTCTCTCCAACTGCACGCCTCACTTTGCCAACCGCCTGAAAGCTCGTCATCCCAGAGGGCTTGTTAAGCGCAATCAGTCCGTCCATACGCCTTCAAGCGCGCTCAGTATCGCTTCCTTTACTTTTGCAAGGTCAGGAGCCTTAATATTAAAGCCAGCTGCCCTTTTGTGCCCCCCTCCGCCAAAACTGCGGGCGATGGCTGAAAGATCTAACCCCTCAACGACCGATCGCATAGACACTTTATAGTCGTTAGGGCCAATTTGCTTAATAAATACCGAAAACATGCAACCTTTAACGTTGCGGACAATGTCAATAAGCCCGTCTGTTTCCGACTCTTCAAGCAGGTTGTTCTCTTTGGTCAGGCTTAGTATTCCCAGCCTGCCCTGTCGGTAAAACTCCAAGCTATCGATTGCCTCCTGCGTAAGACGCAGCCGCTCAAGGCCATATGAGTCGGCGTACTCGGATATATGCGTAAAATCATTT
>JAITGT010000089.1 GCA_031280495.1 Eubacteriaceae bacterium | reverse complement strand
AACAACTATGGAAGGGCTCTCCCGAAAGTCGTCAATGTCCGCTTTATAGGCAAGCCCCAAAATCCCAATTGTGGAGCTTTTGTCGTAGGAAACCTTCTCCATAAGGCGGTTTGCGATGCGGTAAGGCTTTTCGTCGTTTACCAAGCGCGCTGTTGACACCAGCCTAGCATCCCCCTGAAACTCTTCAACAAGAAACCAGGGATCCACTGCAATGCAGTGGCCGCCAACCCCAACGCCTGGCTCCAAAATATTCACGCGTGGATGCCGGTTGGCCAGTTGGATAAGGCTGTGCACGTCAATGCCCAGCGTTTCGCAAAAAACAGCGATTTCGTTTGCAAAGGCGATGTTAACGTCACGAAAGGCGTTTTCGACGAGCTTGCACATCTCCGCCGTGATGTCGTCCGTCACCAAGATCTCCCCGCCTTTTACAAAGCTTGCGTAAATGCCTTTTGCCAGCAGCGCGGATTCTTCCCTGTCGCTTCCTACAATGCGGTCGTTGGAAGCGATCTCGCGCAGTATGCTGCCAGGCATCACGCGCTCTGGGCAGTGGGCAGTATGAAACTCATCCCTGCCTAGGCCGCTCTCTTTGCTAAGAATGTCCGCCATCTTCGCGGTTGCGCCAGGAGGCACAGTAGACTCAAGAATGACTAAGGCGCCCTTCTCTAATATTGCGCCGACTTCCCTTGCCGCATCAAACACAAAGGAAAGATCCGACCTCTTCCCGCCCGGACCGTCGATAAACGGAGTGGGTACGGCGATAATAAAACAGTCCGCTTCTTTCAGTTCAGAGGAAGGCAAAAAGTTGCCGCTGGAAAGCGCCCTACTAAAGATGTCATTGAGGCTGTCTTCCTTTATATGCATGACGCCCGCATTGAGCGAGCGGATAACAGCCGGATTTGTGTCGAAGCCAAAAACTTTGTGGCCCGCCTGGCACAACACAAGCGCTGTGGGGAGGCCGATGTACCCAAGGCCGACGACGCTTATTCTCATTTCCTAAAAAAACGCTCCTTTGCTATAAGAAAGAGATACTTTCCCATATGATTTTGCCGCGCCCGGGAAGGCTGCATGAGAAGCCTGTGCATCCACTCCAAGCCCAGCCTGCGCATAAGGGCGGGCGCCCTGGCAACCTCGCCGCTGACGACATCCAGGGAACCGCCTATGCCCATGGCAAAGGTTACGCCCGCAAGGCTAGGCAGCGCTTCGGCTATGAACATTTCCTGCTTTGGGCTCCCTAAGGCGACGAAAAGGCATTTAGCGCCGCTCTCGCCTATCGTGCGCACAGCGTCCGCTTCGCTGCAGGCATATCCGTCCAGGCTGCCGGCAATGATCAGCGAAGGGTGCCTTTTTCTAATGTCTGCCATCGCTCTGTCCAGTATAGACGGCCGCGCCCCGTAAAAAAAGACAGGGCTCGAAATCGAAGAGAAAACGCCAAGCAGCCTGTCCATGAGATCAATTCCAGGGATGCGCTCCAAGGCCCGTCCATTCGCTATTCGGCTCACTGCCGTTATGCCTACTCCGTCAGCTATCAAAATGTCTGCAAAGCCAAGTGCGCTTCGAACTTGGCTGTCTTCAAAGGCGCTCACATATTTTCTGGGGTTCATGGCAAAGATCACGAGGCGCCTTCCGGACAATGCCCTAAGCCGCGCTTCATTAAGCAGATTTTCACTCGATCCCGCGTATATGCGGTATCCGAAAAAATCCTGCGTCGGCAAAGCAAATCCCACTGCAAACTACCGGCCTTCCTTGTACCCATCCTTGCGAAACACAACTGAAAAGGTTTTAACGATAATTTTTGCGTCAAGCTGCATAGAGCATTTTTCGTAATACTCTCTGTCAAAAGAAGCCTTCTTTTCGTCTGAGAGCGTATCCCTTCCCATAACCTGGGCAAGGCCGGTCACGCCAGGCTTAAGCCTGTCCACATGGTATTTGCGGCGCAGCGCATGTATGTTGCGATGCTTTTGAATCATTGGCCGAGGGCCAACGATGCTCATATCCCCTTTCAGAACGTTAAAGAATTGAGGCAGCTCGTCTAATGAAAGGCTGCGCAGCACGCGTCCGTACGCAGTCAAAAAGTTTTCGGCGTCCAGATTGCGTTTCTCAAGGTAAGAGGGGCACTCTTTTTTCAGAGTTCGAAATTTGTAGCAGTTGAAAAGCTTTCCGTCTCTGCCAACGCGCTTTTGGACAAAAAAAACCGGCCTTCCGTCGCTTATTAAGATGACAGCGCAAAGGATAGCCATCAGCGGCGCAAGAAAAAGCAATGCTGCAAAAGAGAAAGCAACATCGAATGCGCGTTTGGAGGCAAAATATGCCTTTTTTGTGAAAAAAGCATGCCTTTGGCCATTATTTACAGGAATTGCTGTCGTATGAGACCATTTTGAGTTTGGATTTTTCAACTTTAAACCTGAACAATAATAATTTATTTGATTATAACACATGTCTGCGCAGCCAAACCCCAAAAATTAAATTAAGGCAGTTTGGCGCGCATTAAGGCTTGCTTAGTATGCCAAACGCGCACGGATCAATGCACAGATTTTAATGATTTCTTTTAGATACAAAGGAGTCTTGCACTATAATGGTTTTAGCGGGAGCCATTGAGACAAACAACGCTCTTGAAAACTAAAAAAGGGGAACTAACAAAATGAAATTCATTGTATTGGGTGGATTCCTCGGAGCCGGAAAGACAAGCGCGCTGATCCAATTCGCAAAGCACTTAGTGGGAGACAATCCGGAAAACGCCACAAAATGCGTCATCATAGAGAACGAGATCGGCGAAATCGGAATCGACGATCAAGTCCTAAAAAACGACGGGGGCTATGAGGTCAAGGGCCTGTTTTCTGGTTGCGTCTGCTGCTCTATGTCTGGCGAGCTGGTGGTCAGCCTGCATAAAATCATGAATGATCTTCAGCCAGAATTCATTATCATGGAGGCGACAGGCGTCGCTTACCCAGCCAACATCAAGGAAACTGTAGAAAACTCGCTAAAAATACCCGCCAAAATCGTCTGTCTTGTCGATGCCAAGCGGTGGAAACGCCTGCTGGTCCCTATGGCTATGCTGATACCAGGGCAGCTTGAAGGCGCTGAAGTCATCCTCATTAACAAAATTGACACGGTCGACGAAACTGCGCTCTCCGAGATTGATGAATCAGTCAAAGGGTTTAACGACACAGCCATCCGTTACCATATTTCTGCCAATGAGCATATCGACGAAGCTATTTGGGAGAAGATTGTCAGCTAGCAATGCAGCAGCGGACCCAAGGAAAGGAAGAGGAAAGCGCCAAATGAGCGAAGAAGAAAAAAAAGACAGCGCTGCCCATGGGCATATAGGCCATGGGGAGGCGCATGCACACTGCAGAAAGCATGCCCATGGACATGAAAGCGCCCACGGCAAAGGCGGATGCTGCCAAGGGAACAGCCGCAGACAGCACAGCATGTGCCAAACCCACAGCGAGGCGCACAGAAGAGCGCATAGCGAATGGGCATTGTTCCGCTCTGAAGTCAAATCTCTTCACAAAGAAATAGCTGTCCTCGCTCTTGAGCAAGTTTACAAACACCTGGACGGCTACTTTGGCGAAGGGGCAAAGAAGGCAAAAGAGAAGGCAAACAAAGCCCACGGGCATAGGCATGAACACTGCTGCGGAAGTTCAGGGCTAGCCAAAAGCCAAGAGCATTGCTGCAGCCACGAAGCTGAAGAGGGGCACAGCCACAAAGCCGAAGGGCACTGCCATGAGGGGCACAGCCACAAAGCCGAAGGGCACAGCCATGAGGGGCACAGCCACGAAGCCGAGGGGCACAGCCATGAGCACGATCCAAACGAGGAGTATACAGGCATCACAACGCATGACGAGTCTATTGTCGGATCTGTGCGGCGTTTTTACAATGGAACTTACGCTGATGCCGTTGAGTACTTAAAGGGCAAAGTAAAGGCCGTTGCCGAAAAAGTTGGCGAAGCCGGCGGAATCATCGGGCATATTAAGGCAAATGTAAAGAGCAGCGGCGACTTTACTATGCTTTCCGTAACAGATGACGAGTCTGAATCCAGCATGCGCGACTACCCTTCAGAAAGATCGACCATGGAACTCGCTTCCATTGTCTTTCTGGTTACAGAAGACAAGCTTCTCGAAATCCTCAAATCTGAATTTGGCGAATAGCCGCTTTGCCAAAGGCGAAAGCGCGGCAAAAGTGTTTGCGCTGGACACTTTCCGGCTTTGGCGCCGCTAATGACGCCGAAAGCAAAAATACCGCTTTGCGAAGCGGTATTTTTCTTTTCTGGAACAATGGCCATCCATCAGGGCAAAAAAGCCATGCAGACAGCTTTTGCAAGGCAATGGCTCTGTCGATTTCTTTCGAAATGCGCGGGATGGCTTTTCAGGGCATCCCGCGCGCTTTAAAAGGCCGTATACTGCCTCTCCTCGCCAAAACAGCGTTCCTGCGTGCCTTTATAAATCTGGCAGCCGATTTGTGCCCTGTTGCAGCCGACGAATTTGCAGCCTGCCTGCTGCAGAGCGGCGATTCGCAGCCTTGCCGTACGAACATCTGCTGCGCCTAGGCCCGCAAGCGCGCAGGACTTCTGCAGCTGCAAAAATGCGCTTAAGGCGTCTCGCATTTGTCGGCTTTTCCGCCTGCTGACTGCAGCTTTGCGTTGCTATGCCGCCGCCTGCGCCCCCTTTTGCTTGGGCCCCGCATGGGCTTGTGCGAGACATCTGCAAAAGGCGAGTTTTCTATTGAAATCGTTTTGCATACTTTATTCCAATAATTTTCCTAAACGGCTAATGTGTTGTAACTAAATGAGAATAAACCAATGGCTGCAAAGACGCCGCGCACTCAGCCCCGCCTCCCTAAGCAAGGCTTCGCTTTGCGCCTTCTCTCCCACTCAGTTTCCGCCGGCCATAAGCAGGGGCACCGCTTGAACGCCAGGATAGCGGCCGGCATAACGGTGCCGCAAAAAGCCTTTTTGAAACAGAAAAAATGGCTGTGGAGCGCCACCATGCGATCCGTCAAGCGGATCAGTAGAGTGGTCCGAAGAGACCATGAGTCGGGCTCCCCTGTCCAGGCTTTCAGCAATGGGGCAAATAACGCGCTCTGCAACCTGCCGGACGAACTCCGCCTTTCCCTTTCCGTCAAAGCGATGCGCCGCTTCGTCTGCCCCGTTTATATGAACTAAGACAAAGTCGCTTTTATCTAGCGCGGCAATGGCGGCTTGCGCTTTTCCATCCAAATTTGTGTCAGTGTCACCGGTTGCCCCTTCCACGCTTTCCAGAAGAAAGCCCATGAGCGAGCAGATGCCCTGCACAACTTCGGTTCGGCAAACAGCCGAAATGCCATCCAATCCAAAAAGCTTTGAAAACAAGGGAAGGCTGCATGTGACGCTTTCTCCCCAGGGCAGAAAAGCCATATCTCTCTTTAAGCGCTTTTGAATGGCCGCCTGGCTGCTCAAGACAAAAGAGCGCGCTCTCTCGCCAGCCTTGCCTCCAAAGGGCAGTATGTCCTCTAAAGGCCGGCCTACGTTTTGATGCGGCGGGAAAGTCTTAATTTCCGAAATACTCTCTCTGAGACCTTTGAAGATCAGAACATTTTTATATCCATGCATATGGTGCAGCTCGACTTCGCCTTCGCACTGCTCAATTATGGAAGCGATTTCAGCATACTCCTCTTCTGTCAGCCCAAAGCTGTTGGCAGAAACCAAAATGCCGCCGTCAAGGCTAGCTGGGTTGCACCGAAACAGGAGATCCCCCTCTTCTGTCTTTATGCCGCCAGCGATGCACTCGCAATAAGCTCTTCCTTTTGGGATTTGATCGGGGGGCACTCCAAGAAGGGTGGGGATGCAGCAAAGGCTGTCTGCATCAAACCCTTTGGGGGTTGTGTCAAGCCATCCATATAGGGAACTGTCAAACAGGCCTTTTAAGGGGCTTTGGCAAAATGCCTCATTAAACGCGTCGGATGTTGAGTTCGTCATCCCGTCAATAATCGCTAGAACATGTTTCATGGAAAGCCTTTCTTCGAAGCGGCAGTTTCAAATGGGGGCAGGCGCCGCCTCATTAAGGGCACTAATCAAGCAGTCGTTGTCTTCGCGGCGCCCTACGCAGATTCGGTAATACGTCTCATCAAGGCCAACGAA